>MEWW01000001.1 GCA_001775475.1 Candidatus Adlerbacteria bacterium RIFCSPHIGHO2_12_FULL_53_18
CGGCGGCGACGTCGATAAATTTAAAGAGGTTTCTGAAGCGTATTCAATCTTGAGCGACGACAAAAAGCGGGCCGAGTACGACTCTTACGGCCGCGTGTTTGGCGGCGGAGCAGGTGCGGGACAAGGCGGTTTTAACGGCAACTTCGACTTCTCCCAGTTTCAGGACGCATTCCAAAACGGGTTTGGCTTTGACTTTGGCGACGTCTTTAGCGACTTTTTTGCAGGCCAAGCTGGCACCAGAGTGCGCCGCGGCCGCGACATCTCGATTGACCTTGAAATTAGCTTTAAGGAGTCTGTCTTTGGCACCAAGCGCACGGTACTTTTGGCCAAAACCGCACAATGCGAGACCTGCAAGGGCTCTGGTGCCACTCCGGGGACCAAGCTCGAGACCTGCAAGGTCTGCAACGGCGCAGGCAAGGTGCATGAGACGAACAGCTCCTTTTTTGGCTCAATTTCTGTAACGCGTGCCTGTACTACCTGCCACGGCACCGGCCAGGTACCTAAAGAAAAGTGCCACACCTGCCGCGGCGAAGGCGTCTATAAAAAACAGGAGGAGATAGACATCATGATCCCGGCCGGAATAAACGGTGGAGAGATGATCCGCTTGACCGGCGCAGGCGAGGCGGTGGCAGGGGGTGCGCCGGGCGACCTCTACGTTAAAATCCATGTCACCCCCGACCCACGATTTAAAAAAGAGGGCTCAAATCTCGTAACCGAACTGTCGGTTAAGCTCTCTGACGCTCTGCTGGGAGGCGATTATGCTATTCAGACCCTCGACGGCGAAGAGAAGCTGGACATCCCGCAGGGGGTTGCCCACGGCGAGGTGCTTCATGTGCGGGGCAGAGGCGTGCCGAACCCCCGAGGCAAGCGTGGTGACCTCTTGGTAAAGGTCAAAATCAACCTGCCGCAAAAACTCTCCCGCTCTGCAAAGAGCTTAATTGAGAAATTGAGAGAAGAAGGGATATAAGCTAGTATAGGGTTCATGAAGCGGTTACTAACCGGCCTACAGCCTAGCGGCCAGTTGCATATTGGCAACTACTTTGGCGCACTGAAGCCCTTTGCTGAGATGTACGGCGAGTACGAAAGCTTTTTGATGGTTGCCGATTATCACTCTCTTACTTCGCTGAAGGATGCTTCGGCACTGCGCGAAAATATTATAGAAATAGTTCGTGGCTATATTGCTGCAGGTGTCGACCCAAACAAAGCAGTAATTTTTAAACAGTCCGACGTGCAAGAGCACACAGAGCTTGCGTGGATATTTGAATGCTTAGTTACGGTGCCGTTTTTAGAGCTCGCACATGCCTACAAAGACAAGGTAGCTAAGGGGCTCGAGGCTAATGCCGGCCTTTTTAACTACCCCATGCTTATGGCAGCGGACATTTTGCTCTACGACACTGAGGTGGTGCCGGTGGGCCGTGACCAGCAGCAGCATGTCGAGTATGCGCGCGAAGCGGCAAATAAGTTTAATGTGGCATACGGACAAACCTTTACTGAGCCACAAGCAAAGATCTTGGGAACAGTGGCAGTAGTGCCCGGCGTAGACGGTCAAAAGATGAGCAAGAGCTATAAAAACACCATTCCGCTCTTTGGCTCGAAAGACGATATTTCAAAAGCGGTGATGAGTATTGTGACAGACTCTTCCGGTGAGCGGCCGGAGAACGTCTATGCCATACATAAACTCTTTAAGCCGGAGAGTGAACTTAGTTCCATATATGGAACCAATAAAGGCAATTACAAAACACTTAAAGAGGCGCTGATTGCCGATATTGATGCCTTTGTCGCACCAATGCGCGCAAAGTACGAGGCTATAACCGAAGCACAGGTTAAAGAGGTATTGGAACAAGGCGCAGCAAAGGCCCGTGCGATTGCCTCTGCTAAAATGGCCGACGTGCGCAAAAAGGTTGGTGTAACTATTTAATATGGAAAGGACTTTAATTAAAGACTTGGGACAAAAGGTAGGGGAGAAGGCTTTTATCCAAGGCTCGGTTAGCGTGCGGCGCGATCAGGGGAAGATGGTGTTTTTTGACTTCCGTGACCGCTCAGGGAGTGTGCAGGGAGTCGTCCTGCCAAAAAGTGAAGCGATTGAGACTGCAAAAGAGGTCCGTTCTGAATATGTGGTGTCGGCCGAAGGCACCGTCAACAAGCGCCCCGACAAAAATGTAAATCTAGATGTGCAAAACGGTGATATCGAACTTGAGGTTCACTCTATAAACATACTTTCCAAAGCAGAGATTCCGTTTGAACTTGGTTCTGATGTGAATCTTGATACATATTTAGACCACCTGCCGTTTACTCTGCGTTCGGAGAAGTCAAAAAATATTTTTAAGATACAGGCCACTATTGCCGAGGCATTTCGCGAGGCAATGCGCGGACGGGACTTTATTGAGTTTCAGACACCCTCGATTGTCGGAGGAGACGCGGAAGGGGGTGCGGCGGCCTTTAAGGTCGACTACTACTACGATCAGAAAGCATTCTTGGCTACCTCGCCCCAGCTCTACAAGCAGATGATGGCAGGTGTCTTTGAGCGCGTGTTTACAGTCTGCAAAATCTTTAGGGGAGAGAAGCACGCCACGACCCGCCACCTAAGCGAGGCCGTGTGCATGGACTTTGAGATGACGTTTATCAAAGACCACACCGACGTCATGAATATGCTCGAGCATGTGATGAAGCATATTGTCGCGAAGGTCATTGAAAAACATGGTGACACTTTACAGAATATGGGGGTCGAGATGCTACTGGTGCCGGAGAAGTTCCCCGTGCTTAAACTGCGCGAAGCTCAAGAGATCTTAGGTGTCTCGCAGAGCGAGCCGGACTTGGAGCCCGAACATGAGCGTGCGCTTTGGGAGTGGGCTAAAAAGGAGCACAATTCCGACTTTGTGTTTGTCACGCATTTTCCGCTCTCCAAACGGCCGTTTTACACTTATGAAGACGAGGAGGATAGGGGGTACACCAAGTACTTCGACCTCCTCTTCCGCGGACTCGAGATTAACAGTGGCGGCCAGCGTGTGCACGATTACAGAGAGCTTGTTGAGCGCATAAAAGGGAAGGGACTCGACCCCGAGAAGTTCTCCTTCTACCTCGAAGCGTTTAAAGTGGGTATGCCACCGCACGGAGGCAGCTCGACCGGCCTTGAGCGCATGACCGCGCGCCTTTTGGACCTCCACAACGTCAAAGAAGCGACACTCTTCCCCCGCGACCTCAACCGCATCGACTCACTGCTTTCGACTGACGAGAAATGATCGCACTAGCAACTATAGGAGGTCTTTTAGCTGCTTTATTTTGGGGTGCGGGCGACTATCTTATAGGTAAAAGTGGTCAACAAAGAGATACTTATTCTACCAATCTCGTAAACCAATTTGTAGTAGTTTTAGCTCTCTCAGGGGTAATTCTCTGGTATCGCACGCCACTTGTCATAGAATTCAACACACTGGTAATTATTATTGCAAGTGGAATATTCTTTGCCATAGCGTCTCTTTGTTTTATTAAATCACTTTCTATTGGTCCCTTTGGTGTGGCGGCACCCTTATCAAATAGTTATGCACTTGTAACACTGCTTATCGGAATTTTCTTTTTAGGATTTGAGGCGTCTGTTTTAAAAATTATTGCTCTGCTTGTAGTAATTATGGGGGTGGTAATGCTGGCCGTTGATCGGTCTACGTTTGACTACAAAAAACTACACGGCTCAACCATATATTTTGCAACTATCACCATGGTTTGCTGGGGGGTCGCGTTTGCCGCGGTAGGGTTAGTTTCTGATAAACTCCCTTGGTACCAACTGCTTTGGTTAATTTCTATAGTAATAACTTTTATTGGCTTTTTAGTTTACTTATTTGTACATAAAAAATTGCCCAATTGGAATAACTTAGGATTCAGAAACATGAAAATCGCATGGTACGCCGGTATACTACTAGCCCTCGGATCAACTGCATTTTTTGTTTCTGTAGAACAAGCACAGGATGTAGTTATTCCTTCGGTAATAGCCTCTGCGGCACCATTAGGGACTTCATTTCTTGCATACCTATATGACGGTGAAAAACTTTCTCTGTATAAGAGAGCAGGAGCCGTAACTATAGTATTGGGTTTAATGCTCTTAAATCTCTTTTAATATGAAAAATAAGTATAAACTCGTCTTTACTGTACCCGTTGAGAATGCCGATGCAGTGCGGCAGGCGATAGGGAAGGCTGGGGCAGGCAGGATTGGCAACTACTCTTTTTGCAGTTTTTCGGTCAAAGGTACTGGCCGTTTTAAGCCGGAGCAGGGAGCAAACCCAACCATTGGCGAAGTAGGAAAAACGAAGGAAGTCGAAGAAGAAAGGGTAGAAGTTACTTGCGATGCAGAAACTCTCGACACTGTTATTTCTGCTATGAAAAAAGCTCATCCGTATGAAGAAATTGCTTACGATGTATATTCGTTAGAAAACAAATGAATCAAGCAGATATCGTAATCGTCGGAGCCGGAGCCGCAGGGCTCATGGCCGCACGAGAACTTTCTAAGGAAGGTAAAAAAGTTCTTATTCTTGAAGCGCGCGGCAGGATAGGCGGCAGAATCTATCCACTGCCAAAAGAAGAATGGGGCTACGAGGCGCAGGGCGGAGCAGAGTTTGTGCACGGAGAAGCTCCCGTCTCCAAAGCGCTGCTTAAAGAAGCAGGGGCGACCTTGACTCACCCTACCGAGTGGTGGAGCGTACGTGACGGCCCCCCTTCAAAAATTGAGCGGCTTTCTCCCCACGATTTACAGCTTGAAGAGGCCCTTAAAAAGTTAACGGGAGACACTACCGTTGCACAGTTTTTGGACAGTAACTTTCCAGCGGGGGAGCACGACGATCTCCGTAATTTTGTACAAAGCTGGGTCGAAGGATATGACGCGGCCGACATACACAAAGCAAGTGCCTTAACGCTGCGTGACGAAATGCTCGACCAAGGAAGTTGGCGGCAGATGTGCATCAGGGAAGGGTACGGCTTATTGCTGAAATATCTGCAAGACGCGTGTATGCAAAATGGGGTAGAAATCCTTCTACATAAAGCGGTTACTGCCATTACCGTAAACCAGAACGGAGTCAGCATCCAATGTTCAGATGGTTTGATATATCAAACCAAGCGTGTGGTAGTCACGGTGCCACTGCCCGTGCTCCAAACACTGCAATTCACTCCTCCGTTGCCGAAGAAGACACAAGCAGCAGCGAAGATAGGCTTTGGCGGAGTTATTAAAATTATTATCCGTTTTAAAACGAAATGGTGGACAGGCCCTCGCGAGCAGCCGTTCGAACGGCTTTTCTTTATGCTTTCTAAAGAGCCCGTGCCGACTTGGTGGACCCAGCATCCTGAACCACATACAACGCTCACCGGATGGCTGCCTGGCCCCAACGCAGAACACGTGAAGAATCACTCCGACGAGGAGATCCTCACGCTCGCACTTCTGTCTCTTTCGCGCATATTCAATATCAGCATTGAGCAACTGAGGGAGGAACTCGCTACTTTCAAGATTGTAAACTGGATTAAAGATCCCTTTGCCCGCGGCGCATACAGCTACTCAACACCTGAATCAAAAGAGGCGGTCCAAGAATTGCACAGGCCAGTGGACAACAAGCTTTACTTTGCGGGAGAAGCCATATGCGAGGAAGATGCAAATGGTACCGCTGAAGCCGCTCTTGCAAGCGGCCTGCGAGTGGCAAAAGAAATAAGAGAGTCCTTTTAGGAACACAAAATCTGTGTTATAGTTTTTTTAGTAAGTCCCTCTAATTCAATCGCCGGGAGGCGAAGATGCCGGAAACGATGCCGGATTGGTATTGGCCCACATTCTTTCTCTTCGTCGCGCTTTTGGTATTGTACGCGCCAAAGACCTGGAGGTATCTGCACAGCTACATCGGCTTTGGTTTTGTGGAGTTTGACCGCAACTGCAATGGGAGCGGCATCTTCATCAAGACGATGCTTCCGAATGGGCCGGCCGTGCAGGCGGGCTTCTTAGTCGGCGACCTGCTTATAACCTTCGGCGGAACGCCTATGGATTTTGAGAATCGCGAATCCATGGACGCGTTCTGGAAGTCCGTGCGCGCAAAGCTCAAAAACAACGAACGCGTTACCTGCCGTGTCAAACGCGGCGATAGCGAAGAAACACTGGTCGTTGAAGCAACAATACTATTCCTCTATCTAAATGGAGGGCGAGATGCTCGAAGTATATGAGGAAAAAGTTCATAGACCACCGCTCACAGCTTGTATCTCGTACTTTGATGAGTGTAAGTACGAGGCGTTCGTGAATTTTGATCAGATGATCGGCAGCCATAAAACAGGCTACGCGAATAAAAAAGTCACCAAAGGGCTTGCTCAATTGATCGACAAGCAGGGAGCGCCCTATATGGTGGCTACGGTCATCAAGGTCAAAAAGACTGTAGGTCGGGGAGACCATCTGGTCATCCTCGAGATCGAAGCACCTGCTACACATTAAGTCCCAAGGCCGCGACAACAGTCGCGGCCTTTTAGTTTTTATATATTTGTGGTATGGTATCGGCCACTATGAAGATACTCTCTGTACAAGCCGCACCGCAGGGCTCGACCCCAATTCGCTTTATTTCAGGCTCTATTTCTAAGTTTGTTGAGACTAACGGCTCGGCTGTCCTCCATATCGGCTATGGCCAGAAGAAGTCTTTAAACCAGCGCAAGGTCACTATATTTTTGCGCAAAATCGTAGCCCTCGCAAAGCAGAATAAGCTCACGAGTATTGCGATTGAGTGGAAAGACCTACGTGCACTTACTGACAAAAAAATCTCCGACAAAAAGCTTGGCGAGGTGGCAGCAGTAGCCTGGGAGATGGCAAACTTCGACTTTAATGTCTACAAAAGGGAGCCGGAGGGCGGCTTTGATTCTGTCGAGGAAATTTTTGTCATAAACGCTCCCAAACTCGCTCGCGACGGTATTGCCCGCGGAGAACTTGTGGCAATAGAAGTAAACTCCTGCCGCTCACTTGCCAACACCCCCGGAGGAGATATGACGCCAAAGATTTTAGCTGATTGTGCCAAAACGACTGCTCAAGGCACCAAAGTTTCGGTGCAGGTGATAGGCAGAAAAGAGATGGAAAAACTTGGTATGGGAGCTGTGCTGGGCGTAGCTAAAGGTTCCGAGCTCGAGCCGCAGTTTATTGTCATGGAGTACCGAGGCGCAGCTAAGACCAAAAAACCGGTCGTTTTGGTGGGAAAAGGTGTCACCTTTGACACCGGCGGGCTCCAAGTTAAACCCGGCGACTCAATGTACGAGATGCACATGGATATGTCGGGTGGCGCCGCGGTTATGCACGCCATTGTTTTGGCCTCCAAACTTAAACTCAAAGTAAATGTTGTGGCCCTTATACCTGCGGTTGAAAACTCGCTTTCAGGTGCGGCAGTCCGGCCCGGCGACATCTTAACCTCGCTCTCCGGCAAAACGATTGAAATACTCCACACCGACGCCGAGGGCCGCGTTATTTTGGCCGACGCCATTACCTACGCCAAACGCTACGACCCTAAAATAGTGGTTGACGTGGCAACATTAACCGGCGCCTCGCTTGTGGCTCTTGGCACCGAGGCAAGCGCCTACATGACCAACACAGAGCGGCTGGTGCCCACTTTGCAGAGGCTTGGCGAAGAGAGTGGCGACTATGTGTGGCCCTTCCCCATGTGGGAAGAGTATGAGCCCTTGGTTAAGGGCAACTTTGCCGATGTTGCCAATATCCCTGCAAGCGGTAACAGCCGTCACGCGGGAGTTATCGGCGGCGGGATGTTTTTGCGCGAATTTGCCAAAAATCTTAACTGTCCGTGGGTGCATATCGACATGGCACCGCGCATGACCGCCAACAAGGATGAGTTCCTCGCCAAAGGGGCCGTGGGCGCGCCAGTGCGCCTGCTTCTTGGTATTATTGAGGAGTATGGCCGCTAGTTCTACACTACACGTCAAAACCCCCGTTTATGAAGGCCCGCTCGACCTCCTCCTCGAGCTGATAGAAAAAAGAAAGCTCCTCATTAACGATATTTCGCTTGCGGGGGTTGCAGACGAGTATATCGCGCGCATAAATGCGATGGACGAGCTTCCGGTGGGGGAGACGGCCGACTTTGTCGCGCTTGCGGCGACTCTACTTTTGATAAAATCCCGCTCGCTCCTCCCCAACCTCACCCTAACCGACGAGGAGTCGCGCGACATTAAGGAGCTCGAGTATCGCTTGGCGATCTACCAGCTCATTAAAGAAGTGTCCGGCAGTGTACGCCATGCCGCCGACAAAAATCCGGCCTTGCATGAGGGTATAGGGCGGGACCCCGAGCCCGTTTTTGTACCAGACCGGAGCCTTACCCCGGAGAGCCTCTACGCGGCGGCGCAGGCGCTTATACAGGGCTTCCCGCAGGCGGTGATGCTCCCCAAAGTAAGCATCAAAAAAATAGTGTCACTCGAGGAGACGATAGGGAAGCTGCAAGACCGTGTTGCGGCCGCGATGAGGCTCTCATTCAAAGAATTTTCCGGCCATGGAAAAAGAGAGAAAGCGGAGGTTGTCGTAAGCTTTTTAGCGCTTCTTGAGCTTATAAAACAAGGTATAATTAAGGCCACCCAGACTCACGAATTTGGGGATATTATGCTTGAGTCCGACTCCGTTTCAGCCCCGTCGTTTAGCCATGAATGATAAAGAATTGGCACAGCAGATAGAGGCGCTTCTGTTTGCGCTTGGGCGGCCGCTCGGCCGCAAAGAGCTTGCGGCCATGCTCGGGGTAGAGACGCGCGCGGTAGAGCTTGCTCTCGCGGAGCTCGGGAGCCAAAGCGGGCGGGGGGTCGTATGCGTAGATGACGGGAAAGAAGTGGAGCTGCGCGCGGCGCCCGAAGCGGCAAAACTTATTGAACGCGTGCGCAAGGAGGAGTTTGCCCGCGAGATAGGCCGCGCGGGTTCGGAAGCTTTGGCTGCCGTGCTCTACCGCGGGCCCTTAACCCGGTCGGAAATCGACTTTATCCGCGGCGTCAACTCTTCGCAGACCATCCGGACCTTGCTGATGCGCGGCCTTCTGCGCAGGATCCCTAACCCCAAAGATGAGCGCTCGTTTCTTTATGAGCCGACCACCGAGCTTATGGCGCAGTTGGGTATAGCTCACCAAGATGAACTCCCAGACTACGCCGAGGTGCAGGGCAAGCTCGCCGCGCTTGAAGATGCCTACAAACAAGCTGAAGTCTAATGCGATCACTCTTTGACAAGCTATTTTCATATTTGCTGAGCGTGGGGCTCGCGTGTGCAGTCTTAGCGCTTGGCCTCTCGCTTATTTATTGGCGGGCCGCTACGGAGCCAGCTGGTGCACAGGAGGAGGAGTGGCCCGCACCGTTTGTACTGGATGAACATCTTTTGGTTGCTGACGCGGCCGCGGTCTACGACCCGGTCGGGAACCAGATGCTGTATGAAAAAAATGCAAACGAAGCCTTGCCGCTTGCCTCGCTTACCAAGCTCATAGCCGCACAAGCGGTGCTCGAGCGCCAAGAGCCTGACTCGCTGGTGCCGATTACGCCCACCTCGATCATACCCGAGGGCGACTGGGGCTTCCTTGTTGGGGAAGAGTGGCCCCTGCGCGAGCTGGTGCGTTTTGCACTTGCCGCTTCTTCAAACGACGCCATTGCTGCCGCAGCCGAGTCGCTGGGCGCTAACTACCTTGCCACCATCAACAACGAGGCCCAAGAGCTTGGGCTTTCAAAAACCCATATTTTAAACCCGACCGGTCTCGACGAGTCTGCGAGCACTGCGGGCGGATACGGCTCTGCGTACGACATGGCGCTCCTGGCAACCGTCTTTTTACAAGAACATCCGATCTTTTTTGAAGCTACAACCGCGCCGTTCGTAACGATTACTCACGGCACCAGAACTCTTACCGCCACTTCAACCGCAGGACCGCTTCTCGACATTCCGGGGCTTATTGGCGCAAAAACCGGTTACACTGACCTTGCCGGCGGCAACCTTATCGCCGCCGTTGACCTTGAACTCGGGCGGCCGCTCATCATCGCGGTTTTAGGCTCGACGCGCGAGGGCCGCTTTGCCGACGTCAAGGTTTTGCTCGAAGCCGCTCGCAGAAAGTAACCATGCTCATGCTCGACACCATACGCATCTTCCTCCCCGCACTCCTCGCTTTTTTAATCGGCGTAGGGCTAACTCCGTTTGTGAGTCACTGGCTCTACAAGCATCGCTTTTGGAAGCCCAAGGCCGGCAAAGTGGCGCTCGACGGCGCACCGGCCGCCGAGTTTAACCGCCTGCACGAAGCGCGCGAGACCGGAGTGCCGCGCGCGGGCGGCATCGTGGTGTGGGCGAGCGTGCTCCTAACCGCAGGCCTTCTGCAAGCGCTCTCCGTCCTTGCTCCGGAGTCGTTCGAGTTTTTGGCTTTTATCAGCCGCAACCAAACTTGGGTGCCGCTTGGCGCACTTATTATCGGCGCGCTTATAGGCTTTCTTGACGACCTCTACGAAGTGCGGGGGCAGGGGGGCTTACGCTTGCGCACGCGGCTTGTGGCCGTCTGTGTTGTAGCACTGTTGTGTGCGTGGTGGTTTTACGACCGGCTCGAGGTGTCGAGCGTATCGTTTCTTTTTTTTGATAACCCGATCGAACTCGGAGCGTTTTTTATTCCGTTTTTTGTGGCGGTGGCGCTTGCGCTGTATGCCGGCTCCATTATAGACGGTATCGACGGGCTCTCGGGCGGCGTATATAGCATCATCTTCGCCTCCTATGCCGGTATCGCTTTTTTTCAGAATCAGATGGACATTGCGGCGCTCTGCGCCGCAATTGTAGGGGGTCTGCTTGCCTTTTTGTGGTTTAACATCCCGCCCGCGCGGTTTTATCTCTCGGAAACCGGCACCATGGCCTTGACTCTCGCACTGACCGTCATCGCATTCCTGACCGATACCAGAGTAGGCGGAGTGGGCATCTCGGTGCTGCCGGTTATTGCGCTCCTGTTGGTTGTTACCGTGCTTTCATCTATCCTGCAGGTCATAAGCAAAAAGTTCTTCGGAAGAAAATTGTTCCGTATTGCGCCTCTGCACCATCACTTCGAAGCGCTTGGCTGGCCGCCCTACAAGGTAGTGATGCGCTACTGGGTCGTTGGCGTCGTTGCGGCAATTATAGGCTTGAGCTTGGCACTGCTGTGAAAAAAAACTCGGTCGACACTCCGTTTCTGCTTGTACTCTCCGCATTGGTCGTCTTCGGGATTGTTATTTTTACTTCCGCGGCTTTGGGGCTCCTTGCGCGCGACGGCGCCTCGTTTAGCTCGGTTGCGGTAAACCAGCTTTTGATAGGCCTGGTGATGGGGAGCCTGGCATGTTTTATACTCTCCCGTCTCGACTACCGGAAATGGCGCTCGTATACGCCGTACTTTTTCGGCTTTGCGATTGTCCTGACGCTCCTTACGTTTGTGCCGGGCGTGGGGCTCGAGCTCAAAGGCGCGCACCGGTGGATCGAAGTGGGGCCTATTACCTTTCAACCAGAAGAGATACTCAAGTTTGCAACCGTGGCATTTCTGGCCGCACTGTATGCCGCGCACTACAAAACGATACGGACGTGGCGGGGAGGCCTGATGCCGCTCTTAGCCATCCCGGGCACTGCGGCGGTGATTCTTATACTCCAGCCCAACACCGACAGCGTTGCCATTCTCGGCATGGCCTCCTTGGGCATGCTTTACGCCGCGGGCGGGCGTATGCGACACATCGCACTTGTCGTTCTGCTTGCCGCGGGTGCCATCGCGGCAGCGGCATATATGTATCCGCACGTGGGCGACCGCATCAACACCTACCTAAACCAGCACGAAGACCCACAGGGCGCCGGCTGGCAGATCCAGCAGTCTTTGATTGCCGTGGGTTCCGGGGGTGTCACGGGGCGAGGCTTGGGGCAGGGGGTAGAGAAATTCAGCTATCTGCCGGAGCCCATTGGCGACTCGATTTTTGCGGTTGCGGCGGAAGAGTTTGGTTTTATCGGGAGCACCATTCTCGTACTGCTCTTCGTTGCGTTTGCGCTTCTCGGCCTTAGAGTGGCCGCACGAGCGCCGGACCCCTTTGGTGGACTCATGGTTGTGGGGCTTGTTATACTCATAGTCGGGCAATCATTTTTTAACATGGCGTCGACCTTGGGGCTTATCCCGCTGGTCGGCCTGCCACTTATCTTTGTCTCGCACGGCGGCACAGCCTTGGCACTGGCGCTTGCCGAGTGCGGCGTGATCTTAAGCGTCTCGCGGCACATGCGGCAGAAATAAACACCTATGAAAATACTTTTTACCGGCGGCGGATCAGGAGGACATTTTTATCCTATTATCGCGGTTGCGGAGGCGCTTAACGACATGACCCGCGAGCGCAAAATCTTAGAGCCCAGGCTCTACTACGCCGCCCCCGACCCGTACGACAAAGAGGTGCTGCTGGCAAACAACATCACGTTTGTCTCCACCTCTGCCGGAAAACGGCGAAACTACTTTTCTATTCTCAACTTTTTTGATTTATTTAAAACCTTTTGGGGGATACTGCGCGCTGTGTTCCGCATCTTCTTTCTGTATCCGGACGTAGTGTTCGGGACAGGCGGGTACGCATCGTTTCCAACCTTGCTTGCCGCACGGCTGTTCCGCATCCCGGTCGTAATCTATGCCACCGATGCCATACCCTCCCGCGTAAACCTATGGGCCGGCAAGTTCGCGGAAAAAGTGGCGATTTCTTTTCCGGAGGCCGCGGAATTTTTTCCTAAAGACAGAACCGCGTACACGGGAAATCCGATTCGCAAGTCGGCAATGATTCCAGCCCGCGAAGGCGCTCATGAGTTCTTAAAGCTTAAGCGCGAGTTTCCTATCATTCTGGTACTCGGCGGCTCGCAAGGCTCCGAGACCATAAACGACTGCGTGATAGACGCCCTCCCGCGTTTGCTACAGAAGTACCAAGTGGTGCATCAAACGGGGCAGAAAAATATTACCGAAGTCGAAGGCCGGGTAAAAATCGTACTGGGCAACAACTTCGAGCTCGCCGAACGTTACAAAGCGTTTGCCTACCTTAACGATGTCGCCTTGCGCATGGCAGCCGGCGGAGCCACATTAGTAATTTCGCGCGCAGGGTCGGGCAGTATTTTTGAGATTGCCTCCTGGGGCCTGCCCTCGATCCTCATACCTATACCGAATGAGGTGTCGCGCGACCAAATCAAAAACGCATTTGCATTTGCGCGGGCGGGAGCCACCTCGGTTGTCGAGCAAAATAATCTGACTCCGGGCTTACTTACGTCTGAAGTTGATCGGATTCTCGGTAACCCTGAACTTGCGCGGGGAATGGGGGAGAAGGCGCGCACTTTTGCCCGCCCCGACGCTGCCAAACTTATTGCCAACGCCCTGCTCGACATCGCCCTCTCCCATGAAAAATAAAAAACAAAAGTATTGTCTTAAAATCTAAGAAAGAAGACAGAGAATATCTCATGAGCAGCAAACACGCCGCACACAAACATACCATCGGAAAATTGTATTCTAATATTCTGAAGAATAACAGAATAAGAAGTCCTAAAACTCCCAAACAGCTAGAGCGGCATTTGAAAGGTGTTTCGAACCATCGCCGTATTGAAATTTTACTACTTGTTGCAAAACGAGACGGTATTAGTGTGGATGAAATTTCTACTACATTGAACTGTAACTTCAAAACGATTTCGTCCCACACCCACCGGCTCGTTCAGGCCGGTTTGCTTGAGAAAAAGTATTTTGGGCAAAATGTCCTGCACTCGCTCTCGCCGTACGGCAAACAAATACACTTATTCCTACAGTCATTCTGATATTCTCAAGAATATGAGAATGCATGATTGAGTGACAAACGAAAAATCTGATACACTATCAAGATTAATATGGCGGAAATATCTTCAATCGTTACCAGGTTTGCGCCGAGTCCGACCGGCCTCTTGCATGCTGGCAACTACCGCACGGCGGTCTTTGCCTATCTTTTTGCAAGAAAAGAGGGCGGAAAGTTTGTGGTGCGCATTGAAGACACCGACAAAGAGCGCTCGAAGAAAGAATACGAGGAAAATATTTTAGAGAGCCTGCAGTGGCTTAACCTAGGCTACGACATCCTCTACCGTCAGAGCGACAACACAAAGCGTCACGAGGAGCTACTTAACAAGCTTATTGCGGAGGATAAAGCGTACGTCTCTAAAGAGGAAGCGGGGGAGGGGAAGCGCGATGAAGTTATCCGATTTCGAAATCCCGGCCAGCAGGTCAGCTTTGAAGACATGGTGCGCGGCACGATTAGCTTTGACACTACCGAGCTCGGCGATTTTGTTATCGCGCGTTCTGCCTCTCTTCCGGTATTCCACTTTGCCGTTGTTGTTGACGACGCCGACGAAGGCGTAACGCATGTCATCCGAGGCGAGGACCACATCTCAAACACGCCGCGACAGATACTTATTGCCAAGGCGCTTGGGTTTGCAATCCCTATCTACGTCCACCTGCCCCTTGTCTTGGGCGGTGACCGCTCCAAACTCTCCAAGCGCGCGGGAGCAAAGGCTCTGACAAGCTACCGCGATATGGGGTACTTACCTGAGGCAATGATTAACTATCTGGCGCTTCTTGGCTGGCATCCGGAGGACGAGAAAGAGCTGTTTACGACTGAAGAGCTGGTACAAGCCTTTACGCTTGATCGCGTACAAAAATCTGCGGGAACTTTCGACGAAACGAAGCTGCGCTGGTTCAACCGCGAGCATATTAAAAGGCTCTCCGACTACGCCTTTGCCGAGCGACTCGAGGAGTATATGAAGCAGATGGGGGAGGAACTGCCGCCCTATACCGCTACTGTAATACCGCTCCTCAAAGAGCGCTCGGAAACTCTGCTTCAGGCTATGGACGCTCTGGAAGAAGGGGAGTTCGACTTTCTAAAACCCGGGTTTGAGGCCCCAGGCGAGTCCCTCCTGCTCCAGGGGGCCATGGCCGAAAAAGGGGCCGTTATAAGACATTTTACGGCGCTAGAGAGCCTGTTGGGGGGCCTGTCTGATGAAGAGTTCACTGCCGAGAAGGTAAAGGAAACTATATTTCCGTACGCGACCGAAGCAGGCCGGGCGGCCGTGCTCTGGCCTATGCGAGTGGCGCTATCAGGTAAGAAAAAGTCGCCTGATCCGTTTACACTGGCGGGCCTTATGGGTAAAGAAGAAACTCTGAAGAGGCTTCAAGCCGCTTTACTTGTGTTAAAATCGTAACATGCGACATAGTCGGCTCGTGGTGTCAATTGCTCTGGCCTTTGCTGTTGTCGCGGGAAGCAGCGTATATGGTTTGCACACCCGCGCACAAACGAACGATGAAATTCAGGAGCAGATAGATGCCGGCACCAGAGAAATTCAGCGGCTTAAGGCAGAGATTGCGGAGCTTGAAAAGAGCTTACAAGACACTTCCACACAACGCCAAACGCTTCAAAAAGCGGTAGACCAGCTCAACCTCAACATACAGAAACTCACCAAGTCAATTACCTTGACCCAGGCCGAAGTCTCGCAAAAAGACAAGGAGATATATACGCTATCTGGCTCGATTGAAGACACCTCAGTGCAGATAGCACGCTCGGCGGAGCAGGTCGCCAACTCTCTTCGCGAGTTGGACAGCATAAGTTCCCAGCCACTTGTTATTAAAATGTTAGGCGGCGGTACGCTCTCTACGCTTTTTGACGAAGCGACGACGCTTGAAGCAATGAGACTCGACCTGCAGGAGCGCATCTATGAACTTTCCGGACTTAAAACGGAGTTGGAGGTGGACAAAAATGCCGCCGAGGACAAGAAGCAGGAACTGAATTATCTCACAAACCGCTTGGGAGTTGAGAAGCAAGGCCTCGATGT
Source organism: Candidatus Adlerbacteria bacterium RIFCSPHIGHO2_12_FULL_53_18 (assembly GCA_001775475.1). Classification (GTDB taxonomy): domain Bacteria; phylum Patescibacteriota; class Minisyncoccia; order Phycocordibacterales; family SBAW01; genus GWA1-54-10. The sequence goes on from MEWW01000001.1 coordinate 15,797, forward strand.
CGTAAAAAAAGAACAGACAAAACTTTTAAACGATACGAAAAATCAGGAGGCCGCCTACCAGGCGCAGATTGCGCAGAAGAAGGCTGAACAGGCTGCATTCGAAGCGGCATTGTTTGCCTTGGTGTCACAGGGTGGGGAAGGATTTAGTCCAGCAGACATTCCGCCTCCGAATCCGGGCGCGCTGCAGTGGCCGCTTGCGAGTGTATTTATCACCCAGCAGTTTGGCAAAACGGTGGACTCTACCCGTTTGTACGCATCGGGCACGCACGACGGTATTGATTTTAGAGCATCAATGGGTACGGCTGTGCTAGCAGCACGTTCAGGCGTGGTGCAGGAGATTAACCATGGTGCGGTGCAGTACTGCCAGTACGGCAAGTGGGTCCTGGTGCGGCACGACAATGGGCTTACGACGCTCTACGCCCACCTCTCCAGGATTGACGTCAACAAAGGGGACACAGTTTCAACTGGCCAGGTGCTCGGCTACTCCGGCAATACCGGGTACTCAATCGGACCGCACCTCCACTTCACCGTGTATGTGTCGCAACAGGTTACTTTGAAGCAATATACCTGCAAGAGCAGTGGGGCAACGGTTACTATCCCCATTGCACAGCCCGCAGCAGCCTATTTGAACCCGCTTTCCTATCTGCCGAGGATCTAGATATCCCCATCCACCTCGGCGTGAGGCAAAATTGGGGTCATACTTATACGTAACGGTCCGGTCGAACCGTGTATCAATTTGACCGTTTTCTCAATACACAAAAACTCTTATGCCATCTCTAAACATGGTTGCCTGGATTCTGGTTATCGTCGGCGCACTTAACTGGGGCTTGGTTGGCCTCGGGGACTTTGCCGGCTCTAGCTGGAATGTCGTCAACATGCTGCTCGGCACCTGGCCTCAGGTGGAGTCGCTCGTCTACGTCCTTGTAGGAGCCTCCGGCGCGTGGATGCTTGTCAACAAAGGCAAGATGTAACCCCGACGCTTTGTCTGAACATGATATACTGCCGGGGTTATTATGACCCCGGCAGTTTCCGTTTCAGACCTACGCAAAACCTACAAGACAGGCACGGTGGCGCTCAGGGGCGTCTCGCTTGAAGTCGCTCAAGGTGACTTTTTTGCGTTACTCGGCCCCAACGGGGCAGGGAAGACCACGATAATCGGCATTTTGTGTGGACTCACCGTTAAAACTGGGGGAGAGGCAAAGATTTTTGATGCCTCGATAGACACCGACCCGGTAAAAGCAAAGTCCTACATAGGGCTCGTGCCGCAGGAATTTAATATCAATATTTTTGAGAAGGTGATTGATATTATCGTCGACCAAGCCGGCTTTTATGGCATACCCCGCGCCGAGGCAATTAAGAAAGCCGAGCCTATTCTTAAAGATTTGGGGCTCTGGGAGAAGCGAAATGAACCCTCACAACAGCTCTCCGGCGGCATGAAGCGGCGTCTTATGATTGCGCGTGCGCTCATCCACAAGCCCCAACTTCTTATATTGGACGAGCCTACGGCCGGCGTCGATGTCGAGCTGCGTCGCAGCATGTGGGGCTTTTTGCGCAAAATGAATGCGGAAGGAACGACTATAATCTTGACAACTCACTATCTTGAAGAAGCCGAGCAGCTATGCCGCACAGTTGCCGTCATCAACAAAGGGGAGATAGTGCTGAGCGAGCCTATGACAACCCTACTTCAGCGCTATGGTGGGGAAGAGAAGCTTGAAGACATCTACCTTGGCCTTATCGGAGCGGAAAAAGAGGAGGTAAAAACAGCATAATTATATGTCACCACAACAAATTTGGACATCTTATTTCACCATGATGCGCAGAGAGTTTGTGCGTATCATCCGTATATGGTCACAGACACTCCTGCCGCCGGTGGTCACTACCTCTCTCTACTTCGTCGTCTTTGGCACGTTCATAGGCTCGCAGCTTCCACCCATACATGGCTTCTCTTACATCCAATTTATAGTGCCTGGCCTTATCATGATGGGGGTTATAACGAGTGCGTACAGCAATACGGTCTCAACCTTCTACTTTGCTAAATGGATGCGCACGATCGACGAGATTCTTGTGTCTCCCACGCCAGACTGGGTCGTTATTACCGGCTTTGTGAGCGGGGGAGTTTTGCGCGGGCTTCTGGTAGGCATACTGGTGTTAATAGTCTCACTCTTCTTTACCCATTTTCAGATAGTCAATGCGCTAGTCTTGATTGCAGCACTTATCCTTACCTCGGTCCTCTTTTCTTTTGCGGGGCTTATTAACGGCATTTACGCCAAAGGCTTTGACGGTATCTCTATCGTACCTACCTTTGTACTAACACCCCTTACGTACCTCGGTGGCATCTTTTATTCGATAGAGCAGTTCCCGCAGTTTTGGCAGAATGTCTCTTTAGCAAACCCGATACTCTACATGGTCAATGCCTTTCGCTACGGCTTCCTTGGCATCAGCGACGTACCGCTCTGGATTTGTTTTTCAGTGCTAATCGGTTTTAACCTAGTCTGCACCTTTGTAGCGGTATATCTCTTCAAAAAGGGGATAGGGTTGAAGAACTAGGACAGGACTTTTCTTACTTTAATTTTTGTGACATAGTGCTGGAATATAGTTCCAACCAGCGAGGTGCAGTCGTGGACAAAACAGCTGAGACTGAGCTTCCTCCTTTGAGGACCTGGATTACGGCCGGACAAGCGGTTATGGCCGGAAGCGCTGTGGCAGGAGGTTGGCTGAAATATGCTGACTTCAATACTGTAGCGTCCCTCGTGTTCGCAGTAGGCTGCTACGGGCTTGCAGTCTTATCCGTTTTCGACAGCGAGCGCAGCCAAGCTGGAAAAATGGCTTGTTAGGGGGGCGCAATTCGGGATCACCGTAGCCTTCGGCTCGACCTTGCTCGCGATAACGCGCGTTATCTATGCCGGCCTAGGTTAGGCCTATCAAGGGCCCGCCCGACCAATCGAAAAGCCCCCGGCGATTCGGTTCGTCGGGCGGCTTTTATTTTTCCCACTCTTCTAAATCTAAAATTTTACGCTCAAGCGTTGTCGCTCGGCGTAGTTTTTTTATTGCTTTAGGTGAAACGGCAGGGAAGTGGGGCGAGTCATCAAGGTCCTCGGCAATAAAGTCTAAACTCTCTGCACCAGTGACCCATACCTCGGGCTTATATTTTGTCAGGTCAAAGGGCTTTGAGTATGCGCGCATAGTTTTGATGCCGCTCTTGTATAAAAAATATTCGTGGAAGTAACTCATCGCGAGTTCGCGCACGCTTGTATACACCGGGTCGCGCCAGCGCAAAACTGGATTGTTGGTCTTGCTTATCGCACCCCAACGGCCGTTTTCTTTAAACAGCGCGAGCACGTGGTCTTGGTCGTCGTCGGTTGTTTGCAAATCTAAGAGCAACGGCACCTTACCATGGTAGGCGAGGGAAGCGGCAGCTAATATCGCACCCTCAAAGCAATATGCCCTCTTTTTTTGCAAAATTCTTCTCACCGAGCGACAGGTCTCCCCCGCCGATTTTGAGAAATTTTGGGGGAGTGCTTCGAGATAGTCCTGTACGCGTTGGGGAGTGGAAAGTTTTTTTAAAAGTTTATGCTCGGCGGGGGAGAGAAGTGCGCGAAATTTTTTTTGATAGGTACGCGTGGTTGGGGACATAGGTTTAGTATACCGTCCGCCGCGGTTATATAAGTGTCGCACAATATACCTTTTGCGACACTTAATCCATTTAAGCCTTATAAACCACTAGTCGCTGCCGAGATTCTGTTTGACCCCTTCCCCGCGTCGTTTTATCCTTTTATTGAGGAGTATCTCGGTTGACCTATTTTCTTAAATTCACTGTTCCCTGAGTTCTACTGTATATTTGATTCGTGACCTATATATCACTCAAGGAAAATATAACTGTAATCTTGGTTGATATAAGACGTCATCCGTTTAGAACTTCTGCAATTCTTGTAATTATGATACTGGCATCTATTGGCTTACTTTTTTTAGGATCTTATATATCGAGCATGTTCAATCCGCCGCTTGCAACTTCAACTACGACTCTCACTAACGAAGTTATCATCCAGACTGGGCCGAGCAGCACCGCGGTTCAAAATGTGAACCAAGAAGCAAAGTACCTATGGGCAAACGAGAAGACTTGGAAGGTTGAAGAGACCGGAGCAGGATACTTAGTAAGATTAGTTTTTATTGCAAACGGACCTGTCATTCCAGTAAGTCCGTGCCTTTATATCCAAACAAACGCAAACCTGGCTGGCGTAGGTGCTGTTGGATATTCATCAATGTGGGCAACTGGGACTTCAACAACCGGGGCTTACGTAAGATGTTTCTTAGGACTATCGAGCACAGTAAATTTTGAAGTATTTTTTTCTTCAGCGCCTATACAATTACAGGCAGCATTGGTACAAGACGAAAGAGGATTAAACGCAACAGTAGCCCCAGCAAGTTTTAAGATTCCTGTAATAAACTAAAAAACTCGGCTAAAAGAGGGGAGCACTTCCCTATCTATGGGAGACTCAAAAAGAACTTATTTCTATGTTTTTCAAATCGAATCAGAAATCGTCTAAAGAAATCTTCTTGACCCAACAGGATATCAAACGGGAAATCGCTTGAAATACCGTCTACAAAAATAACATTTGTAGTTAACACTTCTTTAGGAAATTCAGGGACTACTATTCCTACCTGAGCTATAAAACCTTGTTTATCACCAAAACCTGATACTGTTCCTGATTTTTTCCCTTTTGGACTAATACCCAAAAGAGTTGCAATCTCGCTGCTCATGACTGTTACTTCAGTGCCCGAATCAATAAGAGCACTAACAGTTTCAGCCCCACTTTCAGCCGATACTTCAATATCTACAAGGGGCCTGTAAAAAGTCGTTTTACTTATTCTATGAAAACGAGAAGTGTAATCGTATTCTTTCCAGGCCATATGACCTAGAAACTTAAATAGGCATCAGCAGAAGGAACTTTCATATACACAACTTTTTGATCTCCTATTTTCTGCTTGAGCTCCATCAGACTTTCATCAAAAGCAACAATTTTTGTTTTATCTCTAGATAAAGCAATCCATTTCTTCTCATGCTTTGCCTCAATAATTTTGTGCAAATTAAGAGCGCCTTTCATATGTCTAAATATACCACATTACCGATAGCGCTGCGGTCTCCTAAAAGGAGCACTTCCCTGCTGTATAAAAATAAATAGGGCGACAGAAGGTTGTTGAGACCCGCTGCCACCCCGCCTAGGTCATCTCATCGTAGTCCAGACATGGAGCGTGAGCTGAGACCCACGCAAAACTAGTATAGCAAAACCGCCCGCTCTTGCGAGCGGGCGGTTTTGCTTTTTATTTTAATTACTTAGCGGCTGCGAAGTGGTCCTTGGCTTCTTGAGTCTTGCCCCAGCAGGCCTTAGAGGCATTCCAAGGCTTAGTCCCCGACTTCTCGTAGAGGTAGCGGGCGTAGGCCGCGTTACCCTCGATAGTCGTGATGTCCAGCCCCAGCTTTTCGTCGGCATTCTTTTGGTGGATCGAAGACATTATCTGGAAGACGCCGATAGCGGAGCTCTTGGCATTCTTCAAAATCGTACCGTCCTTGTTCGACTGCCTAAACTGCGACTCACACTGTGCAATCGCA
>MEWW01000002.1:0-14040 GCA_001775475.1 Candidatus Adlerbacteria bacterium RIFCSPHIGHO2_12_FULL_53_18
CTAGGTGTACGCACGGCAACGTGTTTAGCCAAGGAGTACTAATCGATCAAAGTTTCCAGAGAGAGGTTTGAGAGTCGCAATAATCTGTTGTTTCAATTATTTTGTTTACCTGGTTTGTGAGTTTCAGAGAGCCCGTAGCGCTCTATGTTCTTTCCGGTCAATTCCAAGGCGAGGGCGTGCACCCCTTGCAAAGTGGTGGGATTGAGGGACCCTTCTTTTGTCGCGCTATAAAGGTGCGGCATCTAGAACCCCTGAGAAGCCACCCATAAAGGCTTCTCCCGACTCTTCCTCGCTGGGAACTTCGGTTCTCAGCTCTCTGAAGCTCGTAAACATGATTAAGTTTTTTGTCTTGGTGACTTAGCGATGGGGACACACCCGTTCTCATTCCGAACACGGAAGTTAAGCTCATTTGCGCCGATGGTACCTGCCTTTACCGGTCGGGAGAGTAGGTAGTCGCCAGGACAAAGAACTGAATCTAAAGCAAATAGAGAGTCTAAAATAGCCTTACACAGCAAGCCAGAAATGGCTTGCTTTTTGCCTTTTATTATGATGTAATGTAGTCGATAACAGCTCGTTGAAGGAGGCGAAGGTGGAACAAAATTGGTACGCTGCGGTTTTTTTGGAGAACCGATTGTCGGTTATGGGACCGGCACGGTCCAACAATGCAGCCGGAATCAAGACTGCGTATGACGATGTCATGGCGATGGTGCAAGAGCGTTCAAAACCCAAGGCGAAAGCGATGCTTCTGTACCTGACACCGGCAGAACGGAATACTTATGCTTATCTGCCGACGAAGTAGGGATATCCGAGTGGGGCGACGCTGGTGAAGCGCCGCCCTCAAAGTTTTTGATACAATACATGCTATGACCCTCTCCTGGAGCGCGCGCAGGCAACTCCTCTACTATGCCGTGGGGCTCGTTATGGCGACCATACTCCTCTTTGCGCTGTGGCAGACTTTTTTGACGGCTACCCCTACTTGCTTTGATGGGTCGCGGAACGGAAGCGAAACCGATATCGACTGCGGCGGCTCCTGCGCCAAGCTCTGCGAGGGCGAGGCAAAAATTCCGAACATCCTCTGGGCGCGCTCTCTCGAGAGCGCGCCGCAGACCTACACCGCCGTTGCCTATGTAGAAAACCGTACGGAAGGGGCAGGCGCGCGGCAGGTGCCGTACTTGTTCCAGATTTTTGACGACAAAAACGAACTGGTGGTCGAACAGGAGGGAGCCACTGACCTGCCGCCTGTCGCGGTTATTCCGGTCGTCCTCCCCAATATCAACGTTGGCAACCGCGTCGTTGCCCGCACGTTATTTCGCTTTACTGCAGAGCCGGTGTGGGAGCGCGTGCGTGTCGACGCCCTCCCGCAGGTGCGCATCACCGGGCAGCAGCTCGCCGCAGACGGCACGCGTCTCTCGGCGGTTATCATAAACGACGGGTTTGAGGACGTCCGCAACCTGCGCGTTGCCGGAGTGGTGTTTGACACGGAAGGCGTTGTCCGCGCCGCTTCCGTCACCCTTATCGACCGCATCACCGCTAAGGCGTCACAGCCCGCCGTCTTTACGTGGGGAGATGCGCTCGAAGGTGTCGCGCGGGCGGAGATCACCGTACTGCCATCCTTCTAAACCCCGCAGAACCCTCATGTCCGGATACTCGCGCTTAAAACTATTTCAAATCGACTGGGCGGCATTTGGAGCGGTGCTCGTGCTCTCCCTGCTCGGACTCGTTACGATGGCCTCGTTTACCGAGGGCGACCCTTTTGCCGGCAGGCAGGCGCTCTGGATCGCGATTGGCGTCTGCGTCTTTTTTGCGGCAAGCATAGTAGACTGGCGCTTTTTGCGCCGCAGCTCAGTAGCTGGCGGCATATACTTTGCGCTTCTCCTGCCGCTTCTCGTACTTGTGGTTGCGGGCACTGCCGTGCAGGGTGCCAGGAGCTGGTTTGACTTCGGCGTCTTTGCGCTCCAGCCTGTAGAGTTTATAAAAATAGGGCTCATCATCGCCCTTGCCAAATATTTCTCTCGCCGGCACATTGAGATACGCAACATCCGCCATATCCTTGTCTCCGGCGCATACGCGCTCGTAGTGTTTGTTCTCGTAGCACTTCAGCCCGACTTCGGCTCGGCGATAATCATCTTCTGCATTTGGCTCGGGCTGGTCCTGGTCTCCGGCATCTCGCGCTGGCATCTTCTGGCCGTCTTTGTGCTGGGTCTCGCTGTGTTTGCCGGTCTGTGGTTTTTTGGATTTCAGGACTATCAAAAAGAGCGGATACTCACGTTTATCCATCCCTTAGCAGACATTCAGGGCGCGGGTTACAACGCGTATCAGTCGACCGTAGCCGTGGGCTCCGGAGAGCTCTTTGGCAAGGGGATAGGCTACGGCACGCAGTCGAAGCTCCGATTTCTGCCTGAGTATCAGACCGACTTTATCTTTGCGGCGTTTGCGGAGGAGTGGGGGTTTGTGGGCGTGGTGCTACTGTTTTCGCTCTACGGGGTGTTGTTTGTGCGTGTCATCCAACTTGCGCCCCGGGGCGCGAGCAACTTTGAGACGCTATTCGCGTTTGGCGTCTTCTTCTACTTGTTCTCGCACTTCGCGCTCCATGTGGGGATTAACATGGGGCTCTTGCCGGTAACCGGCACCACCATACCTTTTATGAGCTATGGCGGCTCGCACTTGCTCGCCGAGTTTTTGGCGCTAGGGCTTCTCTCTGGTATGACTCGCTACTCGCGCGCCACGCCAAGAGAGGCGCTCCACAAAGAGTTTAGCGGCGGGTACGATCAGCTGCGATAAAGGGAGGCAGTCTGCTTAACCATGTGTTCAAGAGTGAACTCCTGTAAGTTAGTGTTGTCGAGAATCTCTCCAACGCCGCCAACCCTGCTTGCCTCAATAGGGAGCCCAGCGAGCCTTGCTTCAAGTAGAACATAGGGCAGGCCTTCTTTAAGCGAGGGCAGTGCAAAAACATCAAATCCGCGAAGTGCTTCGCGTGCGGGTACAAAACCAAAAAGCTTCACTCGGGTCTCCAAACCGTATTTTTTTATAAGTTCATTAAGCGCGTCGCGCTCTTCGCCCTCGCCCACGATCGCTACGTACATGTTGGGGTTTTGCTTTGCCTGTTCGATAAGAGCTTTTTGATTTTTATTTTTGTTCAATTCACCGATAGTGCCGATAATCTTTGCGCCGGCAGGGAAGGCGTCTCGAATTATTTCTCCTGAGCCGAACGACATGTGCTGGTCAATACCGTTGTAGATACGAATTGTTTTTCCTCTGACAAACGGCATGCGAAGTGCCACGTTGAGATCATAGTCCGAGATAACAATAACAGTATGTGCAAGAAGTGCGGTGAGCCAGGAGAAAAACCATATGATGCAGCGGAAAAGCACGTTACGGTCCTCCCAAAACGGCCAACCGTGCGCGGTAAAGATAATGTGAGGTACTCCTGCCACTCTGGCCGCAAGGGCACCGACTCCGCCGGCTTTGGAGGAGTTGAGGTGCACCACATCTGGCCGCAGCGCTTTAAAAAGTTTCCGCAGTTCAAAAAAACTTTTTAGGTCAGCTCCGAGCGAGATGTCGCGCTGGAGAGAGATAATGTCATAGATTTTAATCTCAGCGTGTTGCAATTTTTCTGTTAGCCTCCCCTTCTGTCCAAATGCCACAGCCACATCGAACTGAGCCCGGGGAAGGGCAGTAGCAAGGTCAAAAACGTAGCGCTGAGCGCCCCCCCAGTTGCCTTTGGTTATTACGAACAAAATCTTCTTTTTTGGCGGAGAAACTTGAGAATCCACGTATTTGTTGTATAATAGTATAGACCTTATGGCAACCGTATTCCGCCCCCGAACCCTCGTGCTTTTTGTGGGGGACATTCTTTTTTTCGTCGCCGCCCTCTTTGTAACGCTTTTTCTGCGTACGGGGGAGCTGCCAACCGAGGAGATTTTCATGCTCCACCTCCGGCCCTTCGCCATTCTCTTTGCGGTATGGGTGGTGGTGTTTTTTATTGCCGGACTCTACGAGAGTCGCTCCATCATTCTCGCACGGCGCGCCCTGTCTTCGACCCTTCTTGTGGCGCAGACTTTCAACGTAGTCATTGCAGCCGTCTTTTTTTACCTCCCGCTCTTCGCCATCGCACCGAAGACCATTCTTTTTATCTACCTCTTCGTGTCCTTTCTTCTCATTTTGTTTTGGCGGGCCGTGTTGTTTCCGCGGCTCGGCATCCAAAAGCCGGAACCGGCGCTGGTGGTTGGGGGAAGGGCAGAGGTGCTTGAGCTGGCAGAGGCGCTTGCGCATGCACCAATGGCCCCCGCCCGTATTGCAGAAATAATTAAGCCCGGAAGCTCTCCCCTTAAAGCCCGCGTCGAGGAGGCACTGCATAAACATCAGGCGCGGTTTATTATTGCCGACTTTGGTGACAAAGAAGTTTCCTCTGCGTTCCCTGAGATGTATAACTTCATGTCACGGGGGGTGCGTTTCTTTGATGCGCTTACGCTCTACGAAGAAGTGTTCGGCCGCATTCCGCTCTCGATCCTCAACGACCAGTGGTTTGCACGCAATATGTCGCGCTCGGCGCACGTGCTGTACGACTCAGTGAAGCGTCTTATGGACATCACGATTGCTCTGCCTGCCGCCCTGCTCTCGCTCGTGTTTTATCCGTTTATCATTCTGGCGATCAAACTCAACGACGGCGGCCCCGCAATAATTTCTATGCCTCGGGTGGGCGAGGGCGGGCACGTATTTAATTTTTATAAATTCCGCAGCATGTCCGGCAACGACAAAGGCATCTATGGCCAAGACGGGAACAGTAAACTGCACGTCACTCGGGTAGGAAAGTTTCTCCGCATATCGCGGCTCGATGAAATTCCCCAACTTTGGAATCTCCTGCGGGGTGATCTGTCATGTGTTGGTCCACGGCCAGAGGTGCCCACCTTAGTACGTTTGTATGAAAAAGAAATTCCCTACTACGGTGTGCGGCATCTTATAAAGCCCGGACTCTCCGGCTGGGCGCAGCTCTACCACGACAACCATCCGCACCACGGAAGCGACGTTGGGGCGACGCGCGAAAAACTTTCCTACGACCTTTACTACTTAAAGCACCGCTCGCTCACGCTCGACCTTGTGATTATTTTGAAAACAATTAAGAAACTTCTCACTAGGAGTGGGGTTTAAGTTTTAAGACGCACAACACAGAGAAAGGGAAGAAGATGGGCACGATACTCGTAACCGGCGGAGCCGGCTATATTGGCAGTCATGTTGCATTTGCACTACGTGAGAGAGGAGAAAAAGTCACAGAGCTTGATCTCCTAATAAATGGAGATATACGCGATCGAACACTAGTCTCAGCACTATTGCGAGAAGGGGAAGTTAGTGCGGTCGCGCATCTTGCGGCATGTATTGATGTTGAGGAGTCAGTGCACAACCCAAAGAAGTACTATGACAACAACGTGCACGGTACCCAGATATTGATGGAAGAAGTAAAACGTGCAGGCGTTGCTTGTTTTGTTTTTTCTTCGACCGCTGCGGTATATGGCACTCCTGCTACTTATCCAGTTGCTGAAGATGCTCCGCTACGGCCAGAGAATCCATACGGTGAGTCTAAGGTAAGGGCAGAAGCAATCTTACACCAAATGGGAGGTGATATACGCTATGTGATCTTGCGCTACTTCAATGTTGCGGGGATAAATCCAAAGACGCAGTACAGGGTGAGGCAAGACACGACGCACCTCATCCGCAGGGTCATTTTGTCGGCATTGGGAAGGCGGAGGGTATTCGAAGTCTATGGGACTGATTATCCAACTCGAGACGGCACTGCAATCCGAGACTATGTCCACGTGGATGACGTTGCCGAGGCACATATACGAGCACTCCGGTACTTGCGTACGGGAAATCCTTCTGCTGTATGGAATGTCGGTTACGGGCGCGGCTACTCGGTCATGGAAGTTGTAGAGATGGTAAAGAAAGTGACTGGCATCGACTTCCCCGTTGAGTATGCACCGCGGCGACCGGGAGATGTGAGTACTGTAGTGGCTGACCCAACTCGCCTTATGCGGCTTGGATGGCAGCCAAAGCATAACAACCTGGAGGAAATCATCCAGAGCGAGTACGAGTGGATCCGATCCAATCTCAGTGACTGAAAGGAGACGGAAATGGACAAGTCGAAAGTACCTGCAGTATTAGCGGGAGCCCTAGCCTTAATCAAAGATAAAAAGCATTGGGTGCCCGATCGAAGTGGCGTTTACAACGATAAGGGTGACTGGAGGTCAATACCGAATGAAGAGACGGTACGGTACTCGACTCTATCGGTACTGAGTGAAAGCTTTATGGATGTACACGCGACAGTTGGTTACTCTCGAGTTGAAGCAATATGTGCTGGAAGCGATCCCATTATAGCTCTCGGTCTTACGCTTTTGGAGGTGCTAGAGTCCGTCCAGCTAAAAGATCAATGGAAAAATCGTTCTGTCACTCCAGCATGGCATCAAGAGTGCCTTCTTTGTGAAGATATGCTGGTAAACTTCGGCAAACTTGCTGGGCACGAGGGGATTGTTAACTTGTTTCAAAAGACGCTCCGGCGTCTGAGGAACGAACAATTCAAGACTTTTTCGATTCCTCGCTACCCGGAGCATAAGCACCGTGTTGGAGACGGGGACTGCGATGTAGGATGGTGTGGACAGTCAAGTGGTTACTTCGCCCATCAATATCCGAAACGGTGCATGTGCGGCGGTCTGATTCATTGCGACGCAGATATGTCTGGTTTCAACGATACGTACTGGGGACCGGACGAACAATGCGATGGTTGCAAGGAACCACACCGTGTCTCCAGCGTTTTTGATCTAGGAGACAAGAGCTATACCTACCGGCAACGTCTGCTCAAAGCATATGCGGAGGAATTTCCTGCAGAACAAAATGTCACTTTGGAGCAGATGTTAATCCGACATACGGACTTTTGCCGCCAGTATCTCATCAATATCCTCAAACTCCCTTCAGACACTTCGTGGGATAAGATCCGCGAGAGGATGTGGAGTGAAAAGCAGGTCAAGAAAGTTGTGTGAGTTTCAGGGGCGGCCCATCGGGCCGCCCTCATTTTTTATACAAAAAAATGCTAGGATGAACCCGTGATTATCGATGGCAAAAAGATAGCGGAAGAAATTATTGCAGACTTAGGCGACTCGCTTAAGGGCAATAAGCTCGGGATTGTCGTTGGTGTACAAGATGCCGCAACCGACTCGTTTGTGAAGATTAAAACCCGCGTTGCGGAGCGGCTTGGTGTTGAGGTGGTCAAGGGTGAGCTTGCCGATTTAATAAAAACCTGCGACGGCGTTATCGTACAGCTGCCGCACCCCAAGGCAGAAGAACTTATTGCCGCAATCCCGCCGGAAAAGGATTTAGATGCAATAGGGAAGGGTCCGTTAGTCCGTACCCCGGTTGCCGAAGCAATTTCCGAAGTCCTGGTACGTGCAGGTGTTGCCGCTGCCGGCAAAAAAGCCGTCGTGGTGGGCAAGGGCCGGCTTGTGGGTATCCCGGCCGCAGAACTTTTAAAAAGTTTAGGAGCAGACGTAGTGGTAGTAACTCAAACTCAAGGCTCACTCGATGAGCTCCGAGACGCAGATATTGTGGTTCTTGGCGCGGGCGAGCCGGGGCTTGTGGGCCCTGACATGATAAAAGAAGGGGCGGTGCTTATAGATGCCGGCACTAGTGAAGCCGGAGGCAAACTCATGGGAGACGCTCAGCCGGGGTGTGCACAGGTGGCAAGCGTGTTTACGCCGGTCCCTGGTGGCATTGGCCCTATCGCTGTTGCCATGATTTTTAAAAACTTGTTCGAGCTGGCTCGAAGGCGCTAAATTTGCTAATCTACGCCCATGTTCAAGGTGCGCTACAGCGCAGTCACAATCCTCATCCTCTCCGCGCTTGTCGGGTACTTTGTCTGGACAACTACTGGGACCGACGGCCGGTTTGATTTTAAACTGGGCTTAGACCTCTCCGGCGGCACACACTTGGTCTATAGCGCTGACATAAGCAAGGTACCTGCGGCAGAAGTACAGGATTCGCTTGCGTCGCTGCGCGAGGTTATCGAACGCCGAGTCAACGCGTTTGGGGTAGGCGAGCCGGTGGTGCAAACCCAGCAAGGCGGAGCCTTGGGCACCGGCGAGCATCGCTTGGTCGTTGAACTCCCTGGTGTCACCGACGTCGACGAAGCGGTAAAGATGATTGGCGAGACGCCGCTTTTGGAGTTTAAGTTAGTCAAGCAGGGGATGGAGAGCGCCCTTGTCGATGAAACGGGCAACCCAAATCCTGACGCGTTTACGGATACGGGGTTGACTGGAGCACTGCTTTCTCGCGCGGCCCTGGAGTTTGGCAGCGGGTCGCAGCTCGGGATTGCCCAGCCTGTCGTGCGGGTAGACTTTAATTCCGAGGGCTCAAAAATTTTCAGCGACTTAACTCGTGATAACGTCGGCCGCTTTATCGCGATATTCCTCGATGGCAACCTTATTTCCGCACCGGTCGTGCAAGACCATATCAGCAACGGCACTGCAATTATTTCCGGGAACTTTGATGCCGACTCTGCGCGCGAACTGGTACGCAATCTCAACTTAGGCGCGCTGCCGGTGCCGATTGAGCTTGTTTCCACTCAAACCATCGGCGCTACATTAGGCGGGGAAGCGGTAGAGGCGGGCCTTGCGGCAGGGCTCATAGGTTTTGTGGCGCTCTCTATTTTTATGATTCTCTGGTACAGGCTCCCGGGCGTTGTCGCAGTCGCCTCGCTCCTTATATACATAGTGTTTATGCTCGCGCTATTTAAGCTCATTCCGGTCGTCTTAACCGCGGCCGGCATCGCAGCGTTCATACTTTCGGTCGGGCTCGCAGTCGATGCAAACGTACTCATTGCTGAGCGGCTTAAAGAGGAACTTGCGGAGGATAAGCGGGCCGAGGAGGCAATACGCGAAGGCTTTAGGCGCGCGTGGCTCGCTATCCGAGATACCAACATCACGCACATCATCGCGGCCGTCATTCTTTTCTGGTTTGGCACATCAATTATCAAAGGCTTTGCGCTGGTGTTTGGCTTTGGTGTCATTGTCTCGATGCTTTCAGCCATTACCATTTCGCGCACCTTCCTCCTCGCGCTGGGCTTGAGCGAGGAAAGTAAAATGGGGCATTTCCTGCTTCGCTCCGGGTTAAGAAAATAACACTATGGACATCATCCGCTATCAGAAATACTTCTTTATCCTCCCGGCGATACTCGCGCTCCTTTCCGCGGGCGCTATTGGTGTCTGGGGGCTCAAGGTGGGCATTGACCTCGCGGGCGGCTCGCTCCTGCAAGTTACCTACCCTGATAACAGGCCCGATGCGACAGACGTGCGCACTGTGGCAAGCGGGCTTTCGCTCGGCGAGGTGCGCGTACAAGAAACGGGCGAACAGGCCTTTATCCTGCGCCAGCGCGACCTTACAAACGACGAACACACGGCATTTCTGCAGGCACTCGGTACCTTGGGCACAGTGCAGGAAGATCAGTTTACTTCGGTCGGTCCCTCGCTTGGACAGGAACTTATGCGCAAGTCATGGATTGCGATTGCTCTCATCGTTGTTTCAATCATCCTCTTTATCGCCTTTGCTTTCAGACATGTCTCAAAGCCGGTAAGTTCGTGGAAATACGGCATTGTTGCGATCGTTACCCTTATGCATGACATCCTTTTGCCTGTAGGTCTTTTTGCCTTTTTGGGCTACACGGTCGGGGCAGAAGTAGACTCGCTTTTTATCGTAGCCCTCCTCACTATTCTCGGCATTTCCATTAACGACACTATTGTTATATTTGATCGCATCCGCGAGAATCTGCGACGCAACGAGGAGGCTCGCCGCTCAGAGGAGTTTGAGAAAGTTGTCGGCCGCAGTATTTCGCAAACTATCACGCGCTCTATAAACACTTCCGTTACTGTTATTATTGTGCTCGTTGCGCTGTACTTTTTGGGGCCTGAAGCAACTAAAAACTTCGCACTTACGTTGATTGTCGGCATGATTGCCGGCACATACTCTTCTATCTTTCTCGCTTCGCCGCTTCTCGTAGCGTGGGAGCGCTGGTCGCGCAAGAGCGTACAATAGGCATGATTATTGGGATTACAGGCACGCTGGGAGCGGGTAAGGGAACGGTAGTTGAATATTTGAAAACCAAAGGATTTAAACATTACTCGGGACGTCAGTTTTTATATGAAGAAATTGACAGACGAGGTATGGAGCGCAATCGAGATTCGCTCAATGCGGTCGGCGAAGAACTTCGAGCAACTCACGGCCCTGGATATTTGGTGGAAGAACAGCTAAAGCGCGCTCAAGCTGTCGGTGGGGATATTGTTATTGAGTCTATCCGCACCGTTGGAGAAGTGGAAGCTCTCAGGGTGCGGGGTGCTTTGTTGTGGGCAGTGGACGCAGATCCGAAAACTCGTTATGAACGTGTAGCCCTGCGAGGAAGTGAGACTGACAAAATATCATATGAAAAATTCCTGGCAGACGAAGAGCGTGAATCTATTGCAGAAGACAAGGGTCGGATGAATTTGCGTAAATGTATTGCAATGGCCGATGTCGTACTCACCAACAACGGCACTCAGGAAGAACTTTTTGCGCAGGTAGAGGCCGCGCTTCAAAAATATACACAGAAGTAGGGCAAAAAAGCTTTACTTTGAGTCACAGAGGAGTATAAACACATAAGGCTATCGCGACCGATGGCTCGAGATACTATTTTCGAATGGAACAACCGAATGGAGTAGCTACGGTCAGTACGAACTCCACCGACCAACACATACTGATAAAAGAGCTCTACACGAAGGCCGTCTTCCCCGGCCAGCTTGTCATGCTTGGGTGCGGCTCAATTGGGCGGGCAATACTCCCGATGCTCCTTAAACATACGGACATTACTGCCCAAGGGATGCGCATTGTAGCTGCGGACGAGGCTGGCAAAAAAACAGCAGGGAGCCTGGGGATTGAGTTCGTCGTGGAGCAGATAACTCCCGAGAACTACAAAGCCGTGCTTAAAAAGCACCTCTCCACAGGGGACTTTCTGCTCAACCTTTCGGTCGAGGTGTCCTCCAACGACCTTATTACGTGGTGTGAGAAGGTCGGCGTGCTCTACGTCGACACCTCGACCGAGCGTTGGCCAGGGTTTTCGACCAATGCGTCACTCACGCCCGCACAGCGCACCAACTACGCCCAACGAGAAGAGTTTTTGCAGCTCAAGCGCAAAAATCTGGAAGGTACGACCGCAATCGTTAACCATGGTGCCAACCCGGGGCTCATCTCCCACTTTTTAAAAGCGGCACTTCTCGACATTGCAATTGGCGTCGGCAACGGAGCCGCGGCGCTCGGCATGCCACAGGACAGGGTGGGGTGGGCCAAACTCATGCAAGAGTTAAAGGTGCGGGTTATACAGGTTGCGGAGCGCGACACGCAGGACAGCCCCGCGTACAAGCAGGCGGATGAGTTTGTAAACACCTGGTCGGTGGACGGGTTTTTGAGCGAAGCGACGCAGCCCGTGGAGCTTGGGTGGGGTACACACGAGAAAGAGCTCCCGCAAGATGCCCACGAGCACACCTTTGGCCGCAAGGCTGCGATTTATCTCGACCGGCCCGGGGCACTGACTCAGGTGCGCTCGTGGACGCCACGTGAGGGTCCGTACCACGGCTTCCTTATCACTCACGACGAGTCTATAACAACCGCCGACTACTACACGGTTGCTGACGAACAGGGGCAGATTCTGTACCGTCCCACGGTTATGTACGCCTACCACCCGTGCGACGACGCGGTGCTTTCTTTGCGCGAGTACGCCGGCAACAACTGGCGCTCGCCGCGCAAGAAGCGTATCTTAACCGATGAGATAGAGCACGGCTCCGACGAGCTTGGCGTCCTTGTTATGGGTCACCGCAAGCGCGCGTACTGGTTTGGCTCCGACCTCTCCATTGCGCAGGCGAGAGAGACGGTACCGCACCAAAACGCCACGACGATTCAGGTTGCCGTGGGCGCGCTTGCGGCACTTATCTGGGCGCTTGAGAACCCTAAAGCGGGCATCTGTGAGCCGGAAGATCTCGACTTTAGGCGTGTCTTGGACATCGCAACGCCCTACCTTGGCATAGTGCACGGCAAGTACACCAACTGGACACCCTTGCGCGCCCGCAAAGACCCACTTTTCCCCGAGGATATGTCCGCCGATCCGTGGCAGTTTAAGAACTTTAGAGTGATGTAGGAGTTTTCCACCCGAAGGGTTTGCCCACGCGTTTGAGGTGTACACTAAGATTGTGATCATAGGTATTACCGGGCCACTCGGCGCGGGCAAGGGCACAATAGCCGAGTATTTGAATAAAAAGCATAATGTTATCTACCTCTCCGTACGCAGCTTTTTTGCCGAAGAGGTGCTGAAGCGCGGGCAGATAGCAACGCGTGACAATATCACGACAGTGGCGCGCGACCTGCGCACAGAGAAGGGGCCGACCTACGCACTCGAGCAACTCTTGGCACGCGCCGGCACCGGCGGGCGGGGAACTGTCATCGAGTCTATCCGTACGGTTGCGGAAGCGGAATTTTTGAAGTCGAAAGGTGCAAGTTTGTGGTGTGTGCAGGCAGATGTGGAGGCTCGCTACAAGCGCTTTATAGGAAAAGCAATGCCTCAAGATGCTATGACCCACGAGCAGTTTATTGAGAAAGATAAGCAAGACATGGATGCGAGCGACCCCGCAAATCAGGACTTGGCGGCAGTGTGTCAGATGGCTTCGACCGGGCTCGACAATAGCGGCTCCAAAGAAGAGCTCTTTGCCCAGGTGGAAGAGGCCCTAAAAAAGATTTAATAGCATCAGAGTGAGGTAGGATAGGGCAATGGATTGGCACGCAGAGCTCGCACTTGTAACCGGCATCATTACTGCCGTAGCCGTTGTACCGTATGTGCGTGATATGCTCCGCGGCACCACGCGCCCTAACTTGGTGACCTGGGGGCTCTGGCTCCTTATCCAGGCAATTTTTATAAGTGCGCAGTTTAGCTCCGGCGCGTCGTGGTCTGTTGTGCTGCCGCTCATGGAGATGGTTACGGTCGGGATTGTATTTTTTCTCGGTCTCTTTGGTTACGGATATAAAAAGTATGGCCGGCTCGATGT
This sequence comes from Candidatus Adlerbacteria bacterium RIFCSPHIGHO2_12_FULL_53_18, assembly GCA_001775475.1. GTDB lineage: Bacteria > Patescibacteriota > Minisyncoccia > Phycocordibacterales > SBAW01 > GWA1-54-10. The sequence goes on from MEWW01000002.1 coordinate 13,101, forward strand.
CGTATGTCTCATGATCGCGATTGCGGCGATCGCGTTATGGCAGATGACTGACGAACCTATGGTGGCGCTTGTACTCTCGGTATTGGCGGACTTTGTTGCGGTGATACCTACCTTTAAAAAATCGTATCTAGATCCCAAGTCCGAAACGCCGTCGGCTTATTTATTGGTCGTTGTAGCTTCGGTGTTCGCAGCGGCTTCTACAACCATAGTTGATGCCGCCAATCTTATGTGGCCTATATACATCGGGGCACTTAACGGCACGGTGCTATGCCTTATTTTGCTTGGCCGAAGGCGAAAAAGAGGCTCCATATAAGGCTCTTGACGCCCCCTCAAATATGGCTATACTGGGCCTATGACTCTGTGACGGTGGATTAACTCTTTGTTCGAAGAGAACCCGCTGTCGGCGGGTCTGTTTTTTGACAACAACGAATAAAAGCTTTTTTGACCGACGAGTACTCGGGCAAAAAGGCAGATCACACCGCTCTCACTTTTTGGGCATAACAAAAGGGGAGAGCAAAGCAAGCAAAAGAAAGCCCTTCAGATTTCCACTCTGGAGGCGATAAGAGAAGAAGCAATTTTTCTCTTGTTCCGTTCATCGAGTTAAGATTCGACACTTGAATCTTTTTTCAGAGTTTGATCCTAGCTCAGGATGAATGCTGGCGGCGTGGATAAGGCATGCAAGTCAAGGGGCCCGCAAGGGCACCGGCAGACGAGGTAGTAATACGCAGGTACGCACCGAGAAGTCGGGCATAGCTCGTCGAAAGACGGGGTAATTTCCGATAGTTCCCTCCGGGGTAAAGGAGCAATCCGCTTTTTGAGCGGCCTGTGGTGCATCAGCTAGTTGGTAGGGTAAAGGCCTACCAAGGCTATGACGCATAGGGGAGCTGAGAGGCTGACCCCCACCGATGGGACTGAGACACGGCCCATACACCTACGGGTG
>MEWW01000002.1:14400-14646 GCA_001775475.1 Candidatus Adlerbacteria bacterium RIFCSPHIGHO2_12_FULL_53_18
TGACGCTGAAACACGAAAGCGTGGGAATCGAACGGGATTAGATACCCCGGTAGTCCACGCCCTAAACGATCACAACTGGCTATAAGGAGTATCGACCCTCTTTGTGGCGAAGCTAACGCGTTAAGTTGTGCGCCTGGGTAGTACGACCGCAAGGTTAAAACTCAAAGGAATAGACGGGGACTTGCACAAGCGGTGGATCATGCGGCTCAATTCGATGACAAACGAAGAACCTCACCAGGGTTTGAA
>MEWW01000003.1 GCA_001775475.1 Candidatus Adlerbacteria bacterium RIFCSPHIGHO2_12_FULL_53_18
CCTCACAAACGACAAAAAGAAACTGTAGTTAATACAAAGACTCGCCTTGTTCGGCAAGGCCTCCTTACGCGTGAGGATGGGTTGTTATGCTTGACCCCAAAAGGGGAGAGGGTGCTAAGAAGACTCGAACTAAAAGACTATGCATTACAAAAACCAAGGCGTTGGGACGGCAAGTGGCGTATGCTTATCTTTGATATTCCGGAACGCAGAAAAAAGTCACGTGAGCAGGTCCGCAAAACACTCGCAACTATAGGATTTGTGCGTCTTCAGGATAGTGTCTGGCTTTACCCGTATGATTGCGAGGATTTAATTACACTGTTAAAAGCGGATTTTCATATCGGGAAGGATCTTCTGTATCTGATTGTTGATTCGCTAGAAGGAGATACTCGCCTCAAACATCACTTTGGTCTTATACATTAAAAATATGCTATAGCTTTAAAATAATGTATTGAGATTTTTGGTAATAATTGTTCGGCAAATTGGGGAGTAAAGAAAAAGGCCCGCTGTTGGCGGGCCTTTTTAACCAAGTGGCCGGTGCCTCTTAGTGTCAGTATATTCGTAAACCAGAAGCCCTGATGACCTTTGCAACTTCTTCAGCTGTCTTCTTGCCGATGTTAACAATCTTCGCCATCGCTACTTCGCTCGGAAAATCGGTTAGCAGACTTGACATAGTAGGATACGGAATACTCGGAAACATAATATTTTTCCGGACCTCGTTGTTTTTGAACACGTTCACAATACGAGTGACCATTGGTGGTGACAGCTCGTGCTTGAAAAGGCGCTTGTGCGTGAAGAACTCGTTTGGCGCAAGATCATAGGGATGCTTGTCGTTCACGGGTGCAGTAATGGGGTATGTCTTGATTCGCAACGAGAACTCAATTCGTTCTCCCAACTTCAAGCCCAGCACCTCACGACCCCATGTCTCAAGCTCGGTGCGGATCTCACGCCTCTTCGCTTCCACCGCCATTTTTCTGTTGATCATTTTGAACCTCTTTTTCAAATAACGCCGTCGCGACAATAACACAAATGTGTGGCATAATCCAGCGACATGGCACTAAGTATCGGTACCGCGCAGGCGTAGCCCAACATATTTTCTCTCCTCACATAAAGCGCATCCCGTTTCAGTTCATCATCAAACTACCCATGCCTCTCAAGACTGGCGTTGACTATGGCTTCTTGCCCCGTGCCTCTTAGTACTCTAGTAGGCTAAGCACAGACAGTTCTTAAAGCTCAGTGTTATTCACAACTCTGCCTTACCGCCCCATGTAGAGCGCTAGGTAGACAACATAAGTGGTGGAGTCTCTGGGGAGATAAAGCCACAGGAGAACATAACACACATGGTCCTCGTCCGTTGGAAACTTAAAAGGAAGACCTGACGAGGTTAATCTAAATGAGTGCACTCTCGGTGTCTCAGTCGGCATACCAAGACATCCTCAGCCTTTGGGGGGAGTGCATAAAGAGAAGGGATACTGTCCCGCTCAATTCAACCGTATGTTGGCAGTAACGCCAGTCTAATGAGGGTGCGTCTGGAAACGCCATAGAAAGCCCTCGCCTCCGTGCGCCACACTGGATGCTCACGTAAACCAAATCCAGGAAACGTTATGTTTTTAGACAACGGATAATCTGCTTATTCACCCTCTCTTCTATCTTTTTTGAGGAAAGGTTTAAAAAATGAACAGGCAGACGCCCCCGGGGTCTTCCTTTTTCATGCTTGTGAATACAATACATAACCCGGTAAGCAGGTAACCCAGATATCCTGATTACCCGGATACCCAACCACAATTTTTAGAAGGAAATTGGGGAAACCAGGTAAACCAATGAGTAGATACTGCCGGGTATTTTTGGCCACTCCTGTCTCTTAAGGTAAATAGTCGCTGTTTTCTGACAGTACAGCGAACTTTAAAATAACTAACAGTAAACAAATATCCCGCAACTCTCGCGGCTCTGAGCGGGAGGGCTAATAAGGTTCCCCGCAATATCGTTACCACCCATAGCGAAGAACTCCCCCCAGGGGGCCCCACACAGTAGTACTTAGGCAGTGAAAGGCTTTATTTACTATGCACCGCGAGCTTTTACGCGCCACAGTCAGGGTGCGTGTGTCTTTACCAACTAATTATGAAAACCGCTTACTACAGACCTCGTTCTACATATCCCTCCCAACAAGCGCACAAGAGTACCCCTGCCGCACGTTCGGAAAAGTACCCAGCGCGTGAGGAGATAGAGAAGTGCTTGGGGAGCCATCCGCTTACCGCTGTTGTTGAGGAAGATATCCAAACTCTCACAGCCATGAAGCACGTGGAGGGCATCGTCGCTTTCCTAGTTACCCTCACCAAAGAGGGGCGTGTCATATCGCAAGGACGTGGCTCTGCTGTCCTCAACCCAATGAATCGCTTTATTGGTCGTACTGTTGCGTGTGCGTTTAACTCTGCACTCGCTGATGCGGCAATACGAGCGACAAAAGTCTTGGACACTTTCCGCACTAAACCGGAGGTCGAGGCACTTGGGGAGGACGATAAACCCAATGCCTCTAACCCAGCGACCGACAAACAGCTCGGCTATCTCCGCCAACTGATACAAATCAACTGCGAAGAAGACGAGCGCGAACGTTGGGAGTCCCAGATGGGGGAACTAACGAAGCAGGAGGCTTCAAAGCTCATTGAGTCGTTCAAAAGATAACGTGTTGAAAAACCCGCCCAGGGGTCTATACTAGGTGGGTACAACTGAATAGCCCGTAAGGGCAACAACCTAACCCGTCAGTAATGGTGGCATGGTTGCGGAGCCAGGTAATGCGTGAAGAACCCGTCATGGGGTCGCATTACCTGCCGTATTGGGAAACTGATACGTACGCGCAAGCGTAGCTCTGTGACGGGCTCTTTGCGTTCGGGAAAGCGTAAGAACCTATATCGCATTATTAGGTTACTAGACGCATTATGAAAAAATTGTTTACATTGTTTGCACTCCTTGTCGCTGTTCTTGTTCCTTTCAACACAGCGTTTGCTATCAGAGAATGGTGGGACCCCATCTACTTTCAAGAGGTTAAACCCTACAGTCCAACCCAGTACGACGTTGATGTACGCGAGCAAATGTTTGGTACCAAAGCAGAAAGGGCTGCCCATGAAGCACAGCAGCGTCTTATTGACTCCATCAACCAGACAAATGAGCTTTTGCGCAGACAGCAGTTACGGCAGATGCTCAGACCCCAACCTGTCTACCCAGTGGTCATGCCGGTGTATCAGCCCACATTAACCATTGACCAGCGATGCAAGGATGCTTATGGCTTCAACTCATACGGAAGTGGGGATACTTGCTACTGCTCATCCGGATATCAATGGGCATCTGATATGAAATCTTGTATTCCGGTACCTCTTCCTCCTTCAGATGCTGAGCAAGTTGCCGGGGCAATCATATCGAGTGCTAGGCGTGCTCCTGTTACAAACCCTGCTCCAACCCAAGAGAATAGTGGAGACGACTGCTCTATCCGTGAAGGACGCACGCAGAACGGCTACTGTGTTTCGCACCAAGCCTCATGTGTTGAAGCTTTAGGTAACAACGCTGTGTGGACGGGAGAGGTAGACAATGCGGGCTACCCAACATGCGCATGCCGGACATCGTGGAAAATATCCGCTGACGGAGGGTCGTGCGTATCAAAAGGTAGCCAGACCGCAGCAGTGGCGAGCGACTCATCCAACTGGCTCCAGAGGTTCTTAGTATGGCTCGGTATAGGGCTTTAGTGGGTGGACGATTGACCTAGTACACAAAATGACTTATACCAAAGCCCACTACTTCAGTTATGGCAAAATCTCCCTTGAAGCCTATGTCAGCAAACGAATCGGTCTCCGACCGTATTTTTAGTGCTTTTATCGACGAACTCGCACACGAAAAAGATTTTGATGCTGTAGCAGCGCGTCTTAAGGGGACTATACTCGAGCAGCGTACTTTGACTGAGCCTGCCTTAAGGAAGGCTCTGTTTGGGGAAGATGCATGATTAAAGTCGAAAAAATAACTATAGAGGAGTTCCGGGGTATCCGGTCGCTGCAACTGGAACTAAACAACGAAAGTTACGCTATATGTGGCCCAAACGGAACTGGCAAGAGTGGCGTTGTTGATGCTGTTGAGTTTGCTTTGACAGGTAGCATCTCACGCCTTACAGGGAAAGGCCGGGGGGCGCTTTCTGTGCTTAAACATGGTCCACATGTCGACAGTCGAAAGGCTCCGGAGAAAGCGTGCGTAACTCTTGAGGTTTCAATCGCTACGTTAGGTGGTAAGAAAGCTACTATTACGCGTGACGTCAAGAGCGCGGATATCCCCATTATTACACCGGACGAACCTGCCGTGAGGGCGGCGGTAGAGCAGTTTGAGAAGCACCCAGAATTCGTTTTATCGAGACGAGAAATCATAAAATATGTGCTTGCAGAACCAGGCGAACGGGCACAAGAGGTCCAAGCCGTCTTACAGCTCGACGAGCTTGAAAAAGCCCGCGTCCTTTTGCAGAAGATTTCAAATGCATGCACTAGAGAAACTGCCCCACTTATGCAAGACGAACAATCTGCTCGTGAGGCACTTATAAGCGCGATGGATATCGCCGAGTTAACGCCTGACAGTATACTGGCTGCTGCAAACGAAAAAAGGAAGGTTTTAGGCCTTCCTCCTTTAGCCAGACTAGAGACGACCACTTCCTTAAAAGATGGCTTAGAAAGCCTAGCTGCTACCGCTGCAAGTCGAGTACCAAAAGAAGCTGCACGGGCAGATATAGCCAAAGCAATTGAGGCAACGCGGGCACTTGCAGGCGCAGATATAGAAAAAGAGATACAGGCAGCGACAGAGGCCATTACTAAATTAAAAGAAAACGAAGCTAGTCTCGAGAACGTCACGCGAGAATCAATGCTGCGTCACGCCATTGACCTATTTGATGAGCACGTTTGTCCTGTCTGTGCTACTGAGTGGAACCCTGAGCATTTCCGCAGCATAGTACGGACTCAGATGGAGCGGCTAGAGGCTGCCGTCAAAGAAAGAGCAGCCGCAGAAAAATTACTGGCACCAATTATAAAGAAACTAGAGACGATACAAACCAACATAAAGTCTGCGGCCAGTTATGGGCCTCTTTTTGTTCCGCCTATCGAGACCGCGACACTCAACGAATACGGCGTACACTTGGCAGAGAAAGCAAGTACACTAAGGAAGTTTCTTCCGCTCACAGGTGTGCTGGCAGCCTTAACTCCTGAAGTTGAGGGCACCGCGAAAGCTCTTGAAGCTCTTGAAGAAATGGGTCGCGCAGTCGAAGCAATACCAGACCCTAACGCCCGAGATGGCGCCCGAGATTTCCTTGTCACAGCTGACGAAAGGCTACGCGCATACCGCATTGCTGCGGCAAAATATAACGCTGCAAAGAAAAAGTCTGCCACTGCAAAACACACTTTTGAAATCTTTGGAGTTGCAACCAACAAAGCTCTTGAGGATATCTACAAGCAGGTTGAAGAACAGTTTCGTGCATTTTATCGTTCTCTCAACCAAGACGAGAGCGCGTTTGAAGCAACTCTAACTCCTCTAATAGGCAAGTTAGATTTCGATGTGGGCTTCTTTGGCCGCGGCTCTTTTCCACCAGGAGCGTATCATAGTGAAGGCCACCAGGACGCAATGGGTTTATGCCTTTATCTTGCGCTAATGAAACATATTCTTGGGGAGGGGTTCACTCTTGCCGTTTTAGATGACGTGCTTATGTCAGTAGACAGAGCTCATCGGCGCGAGGTTTGCCATCTTCTCACTAAACAATTTCCCCAAGTGCAATTTGTGCTCACCACTCACGACCCGGTATGGTTGCGTCATATGAAGACAGCGGGTCTTATTCGAGGCAAGGCTGGGGTGGAGTTTCAAAGCTGGGACGTTGACCGGGGACCGACACAATGGAAAGACGTTGACGTTTGGGCAGAAATCGACTCCCACCTAAGCAAAAACAACGTGCGGGAGGCGGCGGGCTTGTTACGTCACCATATGGAGTACTTGGCTGCAGAATACTGTAGCGAGTTGGGGGGTAAAGTAGAGTACAAAGGTGATAACCACTACGACCTTGGTGAACTGTTACCAGGAGCCGTCTCAGCAATGCGCGACTTACTTAAAAAAGCAAAGTCTGCAGCCAATAGTTGGGATAATAAAGACTTAGCAAAAGTAATAGATGAGCGAGACAAAGCCTTTAACGCCGCATGTGAAGCAGCGTTTGGTGACCAGTGGCAAGTTAACGTTGTAATTCACCACAATGAGTGGGCAGACCTACAGAAGGAAGATTTTAAACCAGTCGCTGAGGCTTTTAAAGCTCTTGCTGCTCGATTTGAGTGCAAAAAGTGTAAGGACTTACTGTACGTAACCCGCAGTGGATACAAGAAAGACTGTTTACGATGCTCTTGTGCAACTCTCAGTTTCAGCCTCGTAGAAAAAGTCTAATAAAAACTCCCAATAACCGGAGTGATTCTGGTCTTCAATAAACCCTTATTTCACAGGCTCTTGACGCCTTGACTTTTGTGTTGTTTTAGGATATAATTGAGAGTAGCGGTCAAACGCACATTTCCAACTAGTTTCAACCAGCCATGGAGGGCTAAATGACGAGACCAGTCGCAACTATCAACGGTGTCAACATCTTCTCCGACAAGCAAGTGACTGGGGTACGGAATACCCGCGTCACGTTCGCCGACGGCAGCTGGTGCGATGTTGCGACCGGTCAGGTCGACAACAAAGGCCCCGGCTTCATCAACATCGGCGGCAGCGCCGGACAAAAGGACGACGAACAGGCCACGGTCGGCCCGAAGTCCTTCCAGACCTCGACTCTCGAGGTGCGCGATATCGAAGCCGACGTCGATATCAAACCCAACCAAGGGCAGGCGATGGTCGTGACCATCTCCGGCAAGAAGTCCGGTGTCGACAGCGTTCTTACCACCAAGGTGGGCGATTGCCTGGTGGTGTCGGGCAAGAGCGGTGGCCGTAAGGCAAGCGGCACCAGCGTTGTCATCGACAACGGCAACATCTCCATCGGCAGTGGCAACTTCTCGCGCGGCTCGATGAGGGTCAACGTGGGTTCCGTTTCCATTGGCGGTGGCGGCGACGTGGAGGCTGATGTCAAAGTCACCATCACAGTCCCCGTACGGAGCGGCATCAAGGTCGCTGGCGTGCAGGGCAGCGTGAAGGTCGGCGACATTGACGGTCCATTCACTGGCCACCTGTTCGGCGACTCCAGCATGTCCGTCGGCAAGGTGCGTGATGCGCAGCTCTCCCTTCAAGGAAGCGGCGACATCGAAGTCCTCGAAGTCAACGACAAGTTGTCGATGCGCATCCAGGGTTCCGGCGACATCAACGTCTTCAACGGCAACGTGCAGACGCTCAACGTGGACATCATGGGTTCTGGCGATGCCGTGTTCAATGGCACCGCCGCCGACGCCAGTCTGTCGGTCATGGGCTCTGGTGACATCAAGGTCGGCCACGTGAAGAACAAGCCGAATCTCAGCCAGATGGGCAGCGGCAAAATCAAAGTCGCCAACTGGTAAAGCTCAACAAGTACGCGTTCAGGCCCGCTCCTCTTTTGGGGCGGGCCTTTGTTTTATCTCAAATTTCCCTTCTTATACTTAAACACCGTCTGCTTGCTCTTAAGGTGCATTTATCCACAATTTCCCGAAAGGTGTATAATAGCAGTAGAGGGCTATTATCAGGCCGTACTTTGAGTTTAAACACCTGCTTATAAAGCAAGGGGAGGACCAACGCCTACGGGCGCCTCGCGTTTGTGGACGTAAACCACACGTGTTGCAGACGATAACTGCACGTGGCACAAACCACGTATGTCGCTCCGGTATTTCAAGGCGTATTTGATGCCAGCGACCCGTTACCATTTGTGCTCTGGTAGACGCAAGATGTTCAGGAACGCCTTCAGGTTAGACGAAATTAACCACTGACTACTCGGTGAGTGATTTCTTCGAAGCTGAGGCGTTTTTTAAAGACGTCTAGTTATCTACTTAAAGTGCAGTGTAAGCGCGATGGGCTCGAAACCCATATACCCTTTGTCGCGCACGGTTAATTGTTATGAAGAAGCAAAGTAAGAGAGAAGAGGTTACCGTCGGTATTATCTATGTACGCACCAGTGCAGATGAAGACGGATTATTAGACCTTGAAGAGCAGGAACGTATATGTAGAGAGTATTGTGAAAAAAAAGACATCAAGGTGGCGCGTGTCTTTCGAGATGAAAATGCGTCGGCAAACAATATTTATCGTCCGGGTCTCATAGAGGCGGTGACCTATTGCGACAATCATTATGTCGATTTGTTGATTACCTCTCACCCTGACCGCTTTGCACGAAACGCTACAGCTTGTGAGTTACTGGAGCTAGCTTTGGGGCGAACTGGTGTCTTTGTACTCTACGCGATAGACGACAAAGTAGAGGAGACTGCAGACGGTTGGCTCTCTACTGCAATGAAAGCAATGTTCGCAGAATACTCTTCCAGAATACAAAGCGAGAGAATAAGGCAAGCAATACCACTTAGGAGATGGCCTAAAGAAAAGGGCACAGACGCTTAACCTATGCCCGCTAACTCAAAGCTCATCCTTACGTTTATCCAGCAACAGATGGTCACCCTCTTTAGCGGGGGTGACGGTCTGTGCGTTGATTACTGCTTTATAGACTCGCCAGAGGGCCAGGAACGCCTAAATAGAGCGTTTGACCGCCTGTTTAACGAGCTTACAAGACGTAGCTAGCTCAGAGATGGTAAGTGACTTATTAACGCATAGTAAAATAAAAACATATGACCACTCCTACAGGAATTACAGCAGGGCCCCGCTTAATTGCTTACTACGGGCGCGTCTCAACTTCACTTCAGGAGGACCAAAAGACTATAGATAACCAATGGATGGAGCTCAATGAACTTGCAGAAAAACTCTACGGAAAAGACGGCTACATAGTTGTGCGTAAGTATGCAGATGAGGGATGGTCCGGCGATATATTGGCCCGACCGTACTTAGACCAGTTGCGACAAGATGCAAGAGCGGGACTTTGGGACATCGTGTTCATCTATGACCCCGACCGGCTCGCCCGTCGATACTCATACCAAGAACTCGTACTGGACGAGCTACGAGAGGCAGGCAAAGAGGTTCACTTCAAGACAAGGCAAGCTCCTAAGGACCCTATGGAGAAAATCCTCTACGGCGTACATGGCCTTTTTTCGGAGTATGAGCGAATGAAGATAGCGGAGCGTTTCCGCATCGGTAAACTTCGCAAGGCCCGGAGCGGCCATATAGTCTTGAGTGATGCGTTGTATGGCTACACACTCGTACGCAAACAAGGTAAGCCTGCGGACGCCGACTTTATAGAGACGCATTACATTATAAATGAGGTGGAGGCCCGTGTCGTAAGAATGATTTTCGACTGGGTCGGCAATCACAAGCTGTCTCTGCGTAAGATTGTGCGGCGTTTGCAGGAACTCGGTATACGTCCCCGCAAGAGCAAAAGGGGAGTGTGGAACACCTCTACCCTCTCCTCGATGCTGAGGAATGAGACACATATAGGCAAAGGTCACTACGGAGCGTCATATGCAACAGTACCCAAGAAGCCGTTCAAAAAAGAAAGGTACCAAAAGGTAAGGAAGACAAGCCGGCAGATGAAGCCCAAAGAGGAGTGGATTATCATACCAACCCCCGCCCTTCTTGAAGGCGAGGAAGGTAAGGCATTGTTTGAGCGCGTACAACGTCAGCTTAGAGACAACTACGAGACCTCTAAACGCAACAAAAAGAACCACTACCTCCTTGCCGAAAGGCTACGTTGTTCTTGTGGTTGCACTCGCACAGGCGAAGGACCACAAAAAGGTAAATACCTCTATTATAGGTGTTCAAATCGTGTTAAAAACCACCCTCTACCACCCACATGCTTTGAGAAAGGCATTAGTGTACCCATTGCAGACGAGAAGATTTGGGGAAAACTTACACAACTCATGAGCTCAAAGGAGTTAATCTTGCAGCAAGTAGAACGTTGGGCGACACAAAATAAAAATGAAGCCAAAACCTCGCTTGTTAATACAGACACGTTAAGGAAGGAAATCTCCAAGCTTAAGAAGCAGGAAACTCGTTACGATGAAGCATACGGTAAGGGGGTGTTCACTCTCGCCAAACTGCAGGAGTTAGTTAAGCCGGTAAAGGATAAGGTTGCCGAGCTTGAGAGCCAGATTGTTCAAGACCGAAGCGCGGATAAGGGGCAAGGAGACAACTCAACTTTACTCCCCAGCGAGGTAGAGATGCTCAAACCGTCGAACCCTAGGCTCCTCAACGACTTGAGTTTTGAACAAAAACGCGAGATAGTGCTGGATGTCATAGACGGAATAGTAGGAGTGCCTGGAAAGCTCACGGTTAGTGGCTTTATACCGGTAATGCTGGTGTCTCCTTACCAATATGACTTCTCTTTCAGACATGAAGGCTCGTCAATAACAACTTATGTCAAGCTCAAAACTAGCGATAGGTATTGTAGGACTCCCGAACGTAGGAAAGTCCACCCTTTTTAACGCGCTCACGAAAAAAAGCGTGCTGGTGGCAAACTACCCGTTTGCCACCATCGACCCCTCGGTCGGGGTGGTGGCAGTGCCGGATGAACGTAGAGAAAAACTTGCACAATTTTCTAACTCTAAAAAAGACATCCCTGCGGCGGTGGAGTTTGTTGATATTGCAGGATTAGTGAGGGGTGCGAGCGAGGGCGAGGGTTTGGGCAACCAGTTTTTGCAACATATCCGCGAGGTGGATGCTATCGCGCACGTGGTGCGTGTGTTTGACAACCCGAACATCTCTTCGGTACACACCCAGATTGACCCTCTGCATGATATAGAGCTTATTAACACGGAGTTACAGCTTGCTGATATAGAAAAGACAGAAAATCTTATCAGCAAAAAACCCGTGCTCTATGTCTTAAACAAAGAGGCGGGCGGCCACAACCTAGACGAGCTAAACGACGGCCGCTGGGAGCGGCTCATGGAATATTTGAAAGATAAAAAGTGGGTGATTGTTGATGCCCACGTAGAGAGCGAACTGCGGGAGCTTCATACCGACGACAAGCAACAGTTTAGGCAGGAGTATGGCGTGTTTGATGACGGTATCAATGCGCTCATACGCAAAGGCTATGAACTTTTGGGATTAATCAGCTTTTTTACGACCGGCGAAGACGAAACTCGCGCATGGACGATAGTTAACGGCTCAATGGCGCCAAAAGCAGGCGCCGCCATCCACACCGACTTTGAAACAAAGTTTATCCGCGCCGAGGTTATTGAATGGCAAAAACTTTTAGAGGCCGGCTCGCGCGCCGCTGCACGGGAGAAAGGGTGGATCAGGACAGAAGGAAAGGAATACATTATAAAGGATGGAGATGTCATAGAATTTCTCCACGGGTAAAAAGATTGCGGGCGGCGCGAGATACGCGCCACCCATTATTGAATGTGGTCATTGCCGCTGAGGTCGCCTCCGTTCGAGAAGGTTCATCTTCACGCCGGCGATCAGCATCGGTAGCAGGAAGAGAAACCCGATCCAGCTGCCGATTCGGTAAAGAAGAGTGATGTGCTCTTCGTGCTCATAGTCGCTGTGCCCGTCCGGGCCCATTTTCATCTCGTGCATGAGATTATCCTCCCACGTGACTTTCCACCATGATACTAACATGAAGCTGGAAAAAGCGAACGCCCTGGGTGCGAGTTGCATCCAGGGCGTTAGAGGGCGGCAGGGAGAGCTGGCTAGCTCAAGCCCCGCGCGAGGAAGTGGAACGCACTCTCGATGAGAATGCGCTGCGCTTCCTCTGAATCAATATGCTGCGACCCATGTGTGCGGCCCACCGGACCGACGACGATGGGCTCCTCGATGAACACGTAGGAACCGCGCGGCGGCAGGGCGTTCTTCGGTGGCAAACTTGCGTTCGCCACCGTGATTGCCCCGAAAAGAGCGACCGCACCGGCCATGGTCAGTAATCTAAGCACGGCGCTTCTCCTTCTTTGAACAGAGGATGGGGCTTCTTTGCCTCCTCCCTCGTGGCGTGGTTTTCAACGATCTCTGTGGCAAGCTCGCGTGCGCTTGTCGGGTGAATATTGTAGTGGACAAGCGAACACGCGAGAAGTTCGGGAATTTGATCGCGCGGCAGGGTAGTGTTCTGAGCAAATTCTACCGCACGATCATAGGCTTGAAATATAGAACGCATGGGGGTCTCCCGAGTGACCCCCGTCCCGTTTTTCATAATAGCATATTAGAGTATAAATGTCAATCTCTATCGCACAGGCCGAAATGTTGTACTATTTGTCTTGTATTCATTAACTTTTCTCATTATCTATGGACCGGCCAAAGACAACTCCGAAAGACTTCTTTTTGTGGGCAGGGGCGATGGTGACGCTCTACGTAGGTGTCGTATCACTCATTACACTCCTCTTTAACTACATCAACTACACATTCCCCGACCCACTGCAGTACTACAGCGACCCATACTCGAGCGGCATCCCGTATGCGATGGCGTCACTTATCATCTTGACGCCCGTATTCATGGCGTTGATGCGCATCATCCGCCGCAACATTGCAAGAGATTCATCACGCGGCGAAATTTGGGTGCGGCGTTGGGCGCTGTTTTTAACCGTGTTTGTCGCGGGTACCACCATCGTTGTGGACCTCATTGTGCTTTTGACAACATTTCTCTCCGGCGAGTCTCTGACAACCGCCTTCTTGCTGAAAGTGTTGGTGGTGCTGCTTGTCGCGGGCGCGGGCTTTATGCATTTTCTTGCGGACATCTGGGGTTTTTGGACACGCAACCCAAGCCAGGCGCGTATGGTCAACTGGGGCGTCGGGGTTCTGGTACTCGCAACTATCGCGGCCGGCTTCTTTATTGTCGGTACACCGCAGGAGGCTCGCCTCTACCGCGTAGATCAGCAGAAAGTCTATGACCTGCAAAATATCCAGAGCCAAATCGTAACGTATTGGCAGTATAAACAGATGCTGCCCTCGACGCTCGAGGAGCTCAACGACCCGCTCTACGGCACCACCGTGCCTCAAGACCCACAAACTGGCGAGTCCTACGGATACGAAAGGACCTCGCAAAGCTCATTCAAACTTTGCGCAGACTTCAACAAGGAGTCTCGAGGCATCGGCACGAGTTATGCCGCACCTCTTGAACGCTACTCTGGCGAACAAAGCTGGGAGCATGTAACAGGGGAAGTATGTTTTGACCGTACGATAGACCCAGAGCGTTACCCTCCTGTCACAAAGCCGATATTCTAGCTGAATGGCCGCTTACGATCATAAAAAGGTAGAGCAGAAGTGGCAAAAGCGATGGGAGGATTCGCAGGCGTTTAGAGTATCGGACTCTCCAAAAAAGAAGCTCTATGTGCTCGACATGTTTCCGTACCCCAGTGGCTCTGGCCTGCATGTAGGGCACGTCGAGGGCTACACAGCAACCGATATTTATAGCCGCTACAAGCGCATGCAGGGCTTTGATGTACTGCACCCGATGGGCTGGGACGCCTTCGGCCTGCCGGCGGAGAACTATGCCGTTAAGACCGGTGTCCCGCCTGCCAAAACTACCAACGACGCCATCAACACATTCCGCGCACAGATAAAACGCCTCGGCCTTTCCTACGACTGGTCGCGGGAAATAGGCACGCACACACCCGAGTATTACAAATGGACTCAGTGGCTCTTTGTAAAGTTTTTTAACGAGGGGTTAGTGTACAAAAAGAAGGCGCTGGTCAACTGGGACCCGGTAGACCAAACCGTACTTGCCAACGAGCAGGTATTGCCCGACGGCACGGCAGAGCGCAGTGGCGCTAAAGTGGTGCAAAAAGAACTTGAGCAGTGGTTTTTTAAGATAACCGATTTTGCCGACGCATTGGTTGATGACTTAGACGAAGTAGACTGGCCGGAGTCCACAAAAATAAACCAAAGGAATTGGATTGGGCGGAGCGAGGGTGCTGAAATCGAGTTTGATATATCAAACTCGAAAGAGAAAATAAAAGTGTTTACTACACGCCCCGACACTATTTTTGGCGCAACCTACATGGTGTTAGCGCCCGAGCACGCGCTTGTTGAGGGGTTTGCTGAGCGTTCGGAAAACAAGTCTGAAATTCTTTCATATGTTGAGGCCGCGAGGAATAAAACTGATCTTGAGCGTCAGGAAGGGCAGAAGGACAAGACCGGCGTTGAAATACAAGGTGTTAAAGCTATAAATCCTGCAAGCAAGGAAGAAATCCCGATTTATATTGCTGACTATGTACTCGGCCACTACGGCACCGGCGCCATTATGGCTGTGCCTGCGCACGACGAGCGCGACCACGAGTTTGCAGAGAAGTTCAATATTCTCATTAAAGAGATTGAACTTAAGGACCCGAAAGAGATGACCAAAAAAGTCGGCGGTACGTGGGTAAAGAATTACCGCCTCCGTGATTGGTTGATATCTCGCCAACGGTACTGGGGGGCGCCGATACCGATTGTGTATGACAGGGAAGGCAAGGCGCATGCGATACCCGAAGAGCAGCTTCCGTGGATGCTGCCCACAGACGTCGAGTTTAAGCCAACCGGCACTTCGCCCTTGGGGCAGAGCAAAGAGCTGCTTGAACGTACGGAAAAAATCTTCGGCAAAGGATGGAAGCCCGAAATAGATACACTAGACACGTTTATGTGCTCCTCGTGGTACTTCTTTCGTTTTGCAGACCCGCACAACGAGCGTGAGTTCGCAAGCAAAGAGGCGATGCAGAAATGGCTTCCCGTTGATCTCTATGTCGGCGGGGCGGAACACACGGTGTTGCACCTGATGTATGCGCGCTTCTTTACGAAGGCACTCAAAAAGTTCGGCATCATAACCTTTAACGAGCCGTTTTTAAAGCTCCGCCATCAGGGGACTATATTGGCCGAGGACGGTACCAAAATGTCGAAGTCGAAGGGCAATGTCATCAACCCCGACGAGGTGGTGGAGCGCTACGGGGCCGATAGCCTGCGCCTCTATGAAATGTTTATGGGCCCTTTTGAGGCAATGAAGCCCTGGAATACCCAGAACATTTTGGGTGTACGGCGCTTTCTGGAGCGGGTGTGGACTATCTTTGAGAATGAACAAGGTTTTATGCAGGACTCCCCAAGCGTTGAGAAGAGTCAGGAGACTGCATTACACCAGACAATAAAAAAGGTTGGTGAAGATATAGAAAACTTGAAATTGAATACGGTCGTAAGTGAGCTGATGAAATTTATTAGCCACAATGGTTTACAACGAGCAAATGTTGAGGATACTCGCAGAGTTAGAGAAATATTTTTGGCTCTGCTTTTCCCGTTAGCTCCCCATATAGCCTCCGAGCTTGCTGAAATCTACAATTATAAAATTGCGCATTGGCCTGCTTATGACAACTCAAGACTTACTTCAGCGACCGTGCCGGTCGCCGTGCAGGTTAACGGCAAGCTGCGTGCGACCATTGAGCTTGCAGCAGATGTGGGGGAAGGGGAGGCACTCCAAGCCGCCCGCACCGATGCAAATGTGGCCAAATGGCTTGCCCTTGGCAAAGAGGTAAGGGCGGTGTATGTTCCTGGCAAGGTCATAAATTTCGTTATAGGGCAAAGTTGACAGGAGGTTACAGTGTGATATATTAGAACACACAAATCATATGCCACAGACGGCGGACAAAACGGGCTTTAAACCCAAAGCGATAGTCAAAAAGCTTCTTTCTTCTCTCCCTGAGCGCTCCCGTACGGTGCTTGAGGCTCGTTTCGGCCTCGGGACATCAGCCGAGCGCGTAACCTTAGAGTCTATAGGCAAGCGCTGGGGTATCACCCGCGAGCGCGTCCGCCAGATAGAAAACCATGCCCTCGCGGCGCTGAAAAAGTCGCCAGTATTTGCCGAAGCAGACTCGGCGTTCCACGAGCTTGAGCGCATCGTCGACTCACTTGGCGGCATCGTATGCGAAAGCGATCTTCTGAACTTTATAACCCGCGACAAGGCGATGCAGAATCATATCTACTTCCTCCTTGTTCTTGGCGATCCATTTAAGTATCGCAAAGAGGATGACGAAGCGGAGCGCTGCTGGTACGTCGACCCCAAGCTTGCCGAACAGGTTGAGCGCGCGCTTAAAAGCCTTTACGAGAGCATTTCCGACGAGGATCTTATCCCTGAAGGCGAGATGATAGACCGTTTTCTTAAGGAGCTTCAGGATATAAACGACAAGCACCGCAACGATGAGGTGTTAAAGCGCTGGCTCTCTATATCTAAAAAAATAGGCAAAAATCCGCTCGGCGAGTGGGGCCACACCTCTTCGCCTAATGTTAAGACCAAGGGCATACGCGATTACGCCTACTTGGCCGTTAAAAAGCACGGCAGCCCGCTGCATTTCCGCGAAGTTGCTAAACTCATTGAGAAAATGTTCAACCGTGCGGCGCATGTTGCAACCACCCACAACGAACTTATTAAAGACGACCGCTTTGTGCTGGTGGGCCGCGGCATGTACGCGCTTAAAGAGTGGGGCTACGCCTCAGGTGTCGTGCGCGACGTTATCCGCAACATCCTCCGCGAGCAGGGGCCTCTGACCAAGGAGCAAATAATCGAAAAGGTCCTTAAGGAGAGACATGTTAAACCGGGTACGGTCGTGGTCAACCTCCAAAATCAGAAATACTTTAAACGCGGCAAAGACGGGAAGTTTGTATTGGTGAAGTAGCTCAGGCCTCTCCCGCGAGACCGCGCTTTTTTAAAAAGTGCACAAGCCACACGCCAACCATAAGCAGGATAAACAGGATTACCGCCAGCCCTATGCCGGAGGGAGTTTCTCCCCCCGTTAACACCGCCCCCACCCATCGCAGCGCCTGCCAGATACAGAAAAAAAGCACTAGCAACAAAAACCCCCACATAACGCGGATGCGTGCTAGTTTTCCTAATTCATCGTTGCCGTTGAGAGTAAAAAGGTAACCTGTTCCCGATAAAAAACCGCGCAAGAAAACCAAGAACGCAAATGCGGCAAGCACAGAAAGCAGGATCCCTAACGGGAGCAGGGGATTGTAAAAAAAATTGATCCACACAGCGTCCATATGGCCTTGAGTTTCGTGTATACTATATCATACTGAACTATGCTTCTTTATGAGACGGCGCGGGTTCTGGAGGACAAGCTGTGGAAGATGTCCTTCAACTCTATTTGGCTGTCCTTTTTACTTTTTCCGCTCCTCGGACTCTTTGTATGGGCGGTTGACCCCAGCGCATTTTATGCTTTTTTTACGGCACTTGCGGTGTTTTCACCCCTGTGGCTTCCGGTCTTCATCTTTTCGTACCTCTGGACCTCCTGGATACATTACGTGCGCCACGTATACTGGTTTAATACCGAATGGGTACTACTTGAAATACAACTCCCACCCGAGGTGGAGAAGTCGCCGTTGGCGATTGAGCTATTTTTGAACTCGCTCTTTCACACGGGGTCGGAGACGACTTTTCTTCACCGCGTCTGGCAAGGCCGTTTCCGCAACACATGGTCCTTGGAGATTGCTTCCTTAGAAGGCCGCATCGGCTTTTACGTCTACGGGCGCAAGGCATGGCAGAGCGCCATGGAGGGGCGCATCTACGGGCAGTTTCCCGAGGCGAAGATCGCGGAAGTTGAAGACTATGTTTCGAAAATCCCCTACAATAACGAAGAGTACGATATGTGGTGCGGCGAGTACGGCAAGCAAGAACCGCAGGCCGCGCCTATAAAGATATGGGAAGAGTTTGGGCTTGGCGAAGACCTCGATGAGCCCAAGAGCCGCACCGACCCCCTGACCAACATGCTCGAGGTCTTCAGTAACATGGGGAAGGACGAGTACGTCTGGATGCAGATTATTATGCGCGCCCATGCCAAGGAAGACTGGTTCGGACTCTATCGATTTGGAGATTCGTTAAAAAAGAATGCGAAGGAACATATAAACGGTATTGTTACCGAGGCCGCAGAGCGGGCTAAGCATATTGCTGAGCACGAGCTCAAGGTCGAGGATAAGGGGCAGGTGGCCCAAATAGTGGGCCGCGGCATGACCATGCTCACCGAGGAGGAAAAAGAAAAGATAAAGGCGATTGAGCGCAACCTGGGGAAGTTTGTGTACGAGTGCGGTGTCAGAGTAGTCTACGTCGCCAAAAAGGAGGTGTATAAGGGCATCACGGGCGCGTTTCTGTTCAGGGCGTTTGATGCGTACAAGGGGCCGTTTAACCAGCTCAAAGGGATACCAGGCCGCGGCATGATAGGCTTTGACTATCCATGGGAAGACCCACTCGGCTTCCGGCGACCGCGGCTCAAAAATCTCTTTTACTTCCACTCCAAGCATCGGGCTTACTTTTACGTGCCGTACGACCAGGTGCCGGTCTTTCTCTCCGTGGAAGAGCTTGCGACTATCTGGCATTTTCCTTCGACGGGTGTTGATACTCCGGGGCTTAACCGCGTTGCCGCAAAGGTCTCTGAGGGTCCTGCAAATCTCCCTGGCCTCCCTCACTAGAGCTCTATGATACGCAGATTATTCAGACGCATAAAAAACACGTTACGCAGAAAACGCACGACGGGCTGGGCGTTGGCCGCTCTACTTCCCTGTATGCTTCTTTATGGGGTGTTTTTTGCTCCGCCGTTCTCGTTTCCGATAGACTCTTATGTACGCCTGACACAGGGGAGTGCGGCTAAAGACGTCGCGGAACATCTCAAGGACAGAAACATCATACGTTCTACATTTATGTTTGAAGCGGCCCTTCGTTGGTACGGCGACACCAGCATCATTGCGGGCGAGTACTACTTAACCGGAAGGCAAGGGGTGTTTACGATTGCGCGGCGCATCACTAGCGGCGACTTTGACGTCGAGCCCATAAAAATAACCGTTCCTGAAGGTACCTCGGTGCGGGGTATCACGGCACTTCTCTCTGCAGTGCCCGACTTCGACTCGGAAGCTTTTTACGAGATTGCGAAGGACAAAGAGGGAAGACTTTTTCCCGACACGTACTTTATCCTTCCTGGCGAGGACCCGACGCTGGTGCTGAAGCGGTTTGAAGACAATTTTGCAAAACAAACTTCCCAGGCACAGGTGGCGCTGGCCGTCTCCGCGTTCGGAAGGCCAATGGAGGAGGTCATAGTTATGGCTTCGTTGCTTGAAAAAGAGGCGAACAACTCGCATGACCGGCGACTTATCGCGGGGATACTTTGGAGCCGCATCGAACTCAGCATCCCCTTGCAAGTGGATGCGGTATTTCCTTACCTCATAGGCAAGGGGTCGCGTAACTTAACTAAGGCAGACCTCCAGACCGACTCGCCCTACAACACCTATGTCAACAAAGGTTTGCCGCCGGGCCCTATCACCAACCCAGGGCTCAGTGCTATACTAGATGCTGTAACTCCGACAGAGACCGACTATCTGTTTTACCTCGCTGACCGAGGCGGCACGACCTACTACAGCGTTACCTACGAACAGCATCTGCGCAACCGCGCAAAGCATCTGGGCAGTTAATGGTATACTTGTAACTCTATGGTCAATCCTCAACTTTTGCAGTACGTACGCGCGCAGCGCGCGGCAGGCGTTTCAAAAGAAGATGTTATCAAGGCACTCGGCGGCGGCGGCTGGAGTGCCACAGACGCGCAGGAAGCCTTTGCCGCTATCGAGGCACCTCCTCCGCCCCCTGCAGCTCCTCGTCCGGCACCGCTTCCCCCCGTTACTCCCGCTCCGATACAGCCGCGTCCAGCGCCGATTGCCACCGCTGTTCCACAGCCGGCCGCTATGACCATGCGGCCCCAACCAACGGCAGTAGTTCAACCCCGACCTTCCTATGCGCCGCAGCCGCGCCGACGTTCAAGATGGCCGTGGGTGCTTCTTTTCCTTATTATCTTTTTTGTCCTTGGCATGAGTGCAGGCGCGTATGCTGCGGTTACCAATGAATGGTTTAACTCGCTTGTTGCGGGTATGGCAGGCGTTGAACCTATACAGGATGCCGCGGAGTCTATGATGCAGGTAGCAAATGAGGGAGATACAGGCGGATTTCTTGAAGTAAGTACGGACCCGTTTGACACAACGCCCTCTGGGGAAGAAAATAGCACCTCAACCGCCACCACCACAGCAACTACTACATCCACTACGGGAGCGGAGTAAACGTCCATGAAGAACAGAAAAGTTTTTGTAGGCCTCTCCGGAGGCGTTGATTCCGCCGTGTCTGCGGCTTTGTTGAAGCACGAAGGTTACGATGTAACCGGCGTATTTATAACTATTGCACTGCCGGGCTACCCGTGTCCGGCCGCGGAAGACCGGGTTGAGGCGATGCGAGTGGCGGCACACCTCGACATTCCTTTTTTGGAGGTTAACTTGTCGAAAGAGTACGAGCAGGAAGTGTTTAGACCGTCGATAGAGGAGTGGCAGCGGGGCAGAACACCAAACCCCGATACACTCTGCAATGAAAAGATTAAGTTCGGTATCTTTTTTGATTGGTGTGTGGAAAAGGGTGCCGACTTTGTTGCAACCGGCCATTATGCCAGGTTTTCATATCATCTTAAGACAGCAGTAGACTCAGAAAAAGACCAAACGTATTTTCTCTGGGCGGTGTCGGAAAAAAAACTGCAAAAGACGCTATTTCCTGTCGGAGGTATGCAAAAAAGCGAGGTACGGGCGCTTGCAAAAAAGTTCGGCCTACCCGTAGCCCTGCGCAAGGACAGCCAGGGCCTTTGCTTTTTGGGCCCCATTAGCCTTGAAGATATGATTGAGCACGAGGTCCCTCAAACACGAGGCGACGTGCTCAGCAAGAGCGGCGAGGTTATAGGTACGCACAAGGGCGTGGCACACTATACGCTTGGCCAGCGGCACGGGTTTGATTTGCAGTCGACAAAAGCGCACACCTCGCCGCATTTTGTAATTGCAAAAGATATACAGGCAAACACTATCACTGTTTCGACGAGCCGTGTGCCACGAGGTAAGACAAACACTATCGTTACGCTTAAAGAAATTAATTTTATTGGCGAAGTATCAGATGGACTATGTATGGCTCGCTATCGCTATCGCCAAACGCTTATCCCAGCAATGCTCATGAATGGAACGAAGGTGGTGCTCGACGAGCCTCACTTCGTGCCGGAGGGACAGTCACTGGTGCTATATCGGGGCGACCGGTGTCTTGGCGGCGGGGTAGTAGAAAGTGCTACACTAACGTAATGCTGATAGCCAAAGCCGACGGCACGACGGAGGAATTTGAGCCGGAAAAGCTCATATCGTCGCTCCGGCGTGCCGGCGCCAAGGACCTGGTTGCCAGACAGATTACTGAGGATATCGAGCGGGAGCTGTGGGACGGTATGTCGACCGAAGAAATTTACGCGCGGGCATTTGAGCGACTGCGCGAAGGTCGGCACGACATTGCGGCGCGCTACTCACTCAAACGCGCAGTACTCGACTTCGGGCCGTCCGGATTTCCGTTTGAAGACTATATAAGCGAACTTTTTCGTGCCGAAGGGCATGAGGTCGCGGTCAGAAAAATAATTAAAGGTAAGTGCGTTGAACATGAGGTAGACGTGGTTGTAAACGATCCTGAAGGCACGCTCTACGTTGAAGCAAAATTTCATAACGCTGCGGGGTTTAAAAGCGACCTAAAAATCGTACTGTACGTGCAGGCGCGCATCGACGACATCGGTACCGGCCGCGGGATGGTCGTTACAAACACGAAGTTTACGGACAAGGCCGTAGAATATTCCTCATGCAAGGGCCTTGAGCTCCTCGGCTGGGATTATCCCCAGGGTGCTACGCTCCACGACCGGATAGACAAGGCGAGGCTCTACCCCGTAACCGCGCTCACCATGCTCTCACGTAGCGAAAAAACGGCTCTGCTCAGCCAGCAAATGGTCCTCTGTAACGCACTGCCGGGGAAACCAAGCGCACTAACCCGCGCTGGCATCACCGGCAAAAAAGCCGATCGCGTGCTTGAAGAAGTGGGGGCGTTGTGCGTGCCGGGTAAGGGGGTATGATGTACTCAGGTCTAATTATTTACCTTTTTATGAGAGACAGATATGGCGGAAAACAACTCGGGACAGTCAGGGACTCAGGGCAGCAGTCAGAATAATAGTTCAAGACAGTCAGGACTTTCGTGGTCTCAGCCAAGCAGTGTTGCAAAGCCGGTTCAGACAGGAACGTCAGGAACAGCAAGTGCGCCAAAAATTACTCCGACATTGAAGCCTGCTGCATCTGCAGCAGCCACTGGGCAAGGAAGCAGCCGCAGAACGTTTTTGCTTTTTGTAGGCGGTGTGGTGGTAGGCGGACTCTTGGCGTGGAGCTGGTTTTCTCTAACGCCAGCGGAGACGGGGAGTGAAGAGGACGTTACCCCCGCGGCTGGAGAAGGGGCGGAAAATGCGGGCTCACAAAACTCGGGCACCAATACCGGCAGTCCTAGTGCGCTTCCCGGTTCAACTATCGGTAACGAAGCGCTAGTGATTCCTTCGCCGCAGGATGCGGGCCTCTCAGTCATGGTAACAAGTGCAAGCGTCACCTCGCCCACGTGGGTTGTGGTGTATGAGTCGCAAAATGGGATCAGAGGCAATGCACTCGGTGCCGCACTTTTCTTTCCCGGCGGCGGCGCCAAAACGATTAACCTCTTGCGCACTACCACACCGGCAAGAACGTACTTTGTGGGCAGACATGTCGACAACGGCGACAAGCAGTTCTCTCTTACGAACGATAAAGCAGTTGTGAATGCAGCCGGCAACCCTGTGTACGTCGAGTTTAAGACGCGTTAATCGCTTCGAAAAAATAAAAATGGTAGGATAGGCAGGTGAGTCAGTATTACCGCCCAAATCGCAACCCCGACCGCAACTACGGCGGCTCAAAATGGCGTCTCTCGAGGTCTAAAATCGCGCTGTTTTTAGAGTGTCCGCGCTGTTTTTACGTCGACAACAAACTCGGGGTCGCACGGCCGCCCGGGTTTCCGTTCAACCTCAACAGCGCAGTTGATGCACTGCTTAAAAAAGAGTTTGACGTGCATCGTACGAACGGCTCCGCGCACCCTCTGATGCAGGCTTATGGCGTTGACGCTAAACCCTTTGCGCACAAAGACCTTAATGTATGGCGCGAAAACTTCAAAGGAGTTGAGTGCAAGCACAAGGAAACCGAATTTACCGTCTCGGGTGCGGTTGACGATGTGTGGGTCAATAAACGGGGCGAGCTGATGGTTGTTGACTACAAATCCACCAGCAAAAGCGAAAAGATAGAGGCACTTGATCAAGACTGGCACGACAGCTACAAGCGCCAGATGGAAGTCTATCAGTGGCTCTTGCGACAGGTCGGGCACGACGTATCTGACACAGGTTACTTTGTGTATGCTAATGCCTCAAAAGACCGCGAGGCGTTTGACGGTAAGCTTGATTTTGAGGTAACACTCATTGCCTACACCGGCAACGCCGGCTGGGTAGAGCCTACGCTGCGCCAAATCAAAGCATGTTTGGAGAGTGGCGAGGTGCCCGCAAAGTCGGAAACGTGCGACTACTGCAACTATCGCGAAGCGGCAGGGAAAGAATTGTCGCGCTTTGCTTCTCCCGCTCGTGCGCTCCGGGGCGCTCGCCCAAGTCTTACACTCGCTTCGAGAAGCAAAGCGCTCAAAAAAGATGAAAAAGAACAAACGAGACTTTTCTGACCGCGTATATTCGGTGGTGCGCAAGATACCGCGCGGCAAGGTCATGACCTATGCGGAGGTTGCCAAAGCGGCCGGTAAGCCGCACGCCTCGAGAGCCGTAGGTTATTGGATGTCTAAAAACTACAACCCGAAGATCCCGTGTCACCGAGTTATCAGGAGCGACGGCACTATTGGCGACTACAATCGCGGCGGCCCCAGCCGCAAGGCAGAGTTGTTGCTTATGGAGAGGAAAAGGTGATACGGTCTTCTTAGTCGTCCAAGCACGGAAGGACAGTCCGATGGAAAACTTGGCCTTCTATGCGGTCAGGATCGTTGCGACACCACCCTACTTCTTGCTTTTCAAACCCTTGTGGTGGCTAAGCACCCCGGTCCGTCGGTATTTAAGATGGTTAGATACCATCATAATCTGGCGAGCACGGAGAGACATCACTCGCCGGCAATTTGTCCACAAGTTTGGACAGTGGTGGCTTGTGGGTGCACTTGTAGAACGTACAACTCGTACTTTCTACTACTGGTGGACGGGGCAAATCACTCTCAAAGACCTCTTGACCATAGATGTTTACGATCTGTGGAACTTAGTGGATGAGGAAATGATTGGCTTTATGATGTTTCTCCCTGGGGCGCTTCTCATAACCTCCTTCTTACGGTGGTGTTACCAGAGGGACGTACTTCTCAAATCCGCTATGAAAAGAATCGAAAATGTTCCAAAACCCAAGGATAAACAGAAAGGATAGGCCGTCGCGGGAAACTGCGGCGGCCTAGATTCTTATATATACTTGCGGTATGAACCCCGTTAGAGACTCAGATCCACAAGGAGACTTATTTAAAGAGCCGAAACCGGCCTCTAACGGGGTGAACGTTAAAATCCACCCTTCGTGGCACGAACATTTGAAGGAGGAGTTTGAAAAGCCCTATTTTGAAGAGCTCGCCCAGTTTGTAAAAAAAGAATACGTAGATGAGGTGGTGTACCCACCACCTAAAGCGATTTTTAGAGCGTTTGACCTTGCGCCGTTTGACGAAGTAAAGGTCGTGATTTTGGGGCAGGACCCGTACCACGGCCCGCGCCAGGCCAACGGGCTTTGTTTTGCGGTTGAGGAGGGGGTGAGAGTGCCGCCCAGCCTTCAAAATATTTTTAAAGAGATAGAGGCAGAGTTTGGCCAGCCGCTTAAAAATAGGAGCGGTGACCTAACCCGCTGGGCTCAGCAGGGCGTGTTACTCCTTAATGCGACGCTTACGGTACGTGCGAGTCTTGCCGGCTCGCACCAACACAAGGGTTGGGAGGAGTTTACCGACGCAGCGATCGCGGCTCTTTCACGCGAGCGCGAGAGCTTGGTCTTTATGCTGTGGGGCAACTATGCCAAGCAAAAGGGCGCGCATATCGACCGCTCCAAACATTTAGTATTGGAGTCTGCCCATCCGTCGCCCTTTGCGGCGCATAGTGGCTTTTTTGGCAACAATCACTTTAAAAAAGCAAACGAGTACTTAGTAGAGCACACCAAAGAGCCGATTGATTGGCTATAGGAACTTCACAAAACTCTTAGCTCCGGAGAGATGTACACGAGCCCTACTCCTCCGCCAAAAGTTTTGTTTCGTTTACCAGATATGCGCGCGGTTTTTTGGATCACGGTAGAGCTTATCTTTCTTGCTAACGCTATACGTCTCATAAAACGGCGTAAAGTGCGCGAGCGGCCCGTTGATGCGGCACTCAGGCGGAGAGTGCGGATCAGTTAAGGTGCGAGTCTTTATGCCCTCAGGCCTGTTTAACTCTCGTTCGGCTTGGGCAAAGCCTAGGAAGTAGCGTTGCTCAGGCGTAAGACCTCCAATCATTCTTCTTCCACTGTGCTGGAGATGCCGCTGGTATGCCTCATAACCAATCACGAGTCCGCCTAAGTCCGCAATATTTTCTCCTAAGGTAAGTTCGCCGTTTACGTGAACACCATCTGCAACCGTAAAGTCGTTATACTGTTTAACTAGCATCTTGCCCTTGGCTTCGAATTTCTTTTTGTCGGCTGCCGACCACCACGTTTTCATGTTGCCTTTGCCATCGAATTTTGCCCCCTGGTCGTCAAAGCCGTGCGTCATTTCGTGGCCGATGACTGCGCCGATGCCGCCGTAGTTAAACGCATCATCAGCAGAGAAGTTGAAAAACGGGGGCTGGAGGATTGCCGCAGGAAAGACGATCTCATTCATATTAAAGTTGCAGTAAGCATTTACTGTCTGGGGGTACATGTGCCATTCTTCACGATCGATAGTCTTGCGCTTGAGCTTGCGCATTTCGCGGCGTCGTTCAAGCCCCGTGATACGCACGAGATTTCCAAAGTAATCCTCCGGCTTCACCGCGAGGCCTTTATAGCTCTTCCACTTGCGCGGATAGCCGATCTTGCGGTTCATCTTGCGCAGTTTTGCTACCGCCTTGCGCTTGGTGGCCGGGCTCATCCAGTCGAGGTTCTTAATACGCTCCTCGTACACCGCAAATAGGTCGCTCACCAGGGTATCCATTTTATGCTTCTTTGCTTGGTCGAAATATTTTTTTACGTAGATTTTACCAAGCGGCTCGCCAAGGGCGCCGTTTACCACCGCTAGCGTACGGCGCCACAGCCGCTTTATTTTTTTACTTCCCGTAAGCACCTGAGAGAATTTGAAGTTGGCTTTAACGAAAGCTTCGGAGAGGAAGTTCGACGCATCATCGGCAAGATGCCACTCGAGATACACTTTCCAATCTTCTAGCGGGAGCTTGTGCAGCAACGAACCAACCACTTTAAGAAACTCTGGTTGGGCGGTGATTACATAAGGTACTTTCGGGATGCCGGCGCCCGTAAAATATGCTCGCCACTCTACCGTGGGTACATATTTTTGAAGCTGTGCCAGACTTTTTTTGTGATAGGTTTTTTCGGCATCGCGCGCATCAACTTTATCCATCGAAGCTTCTGCCAGGAGAGTCTCAATGTTCATTACCTTCTCGGCCTTGGCGATCGCTTCTTTGGCGCTGTAACCAAGCAGGTCAAAGATCCGTATCAGGTGGTCTACATACGCTTTGCGCACGCGCACAAACTCCGGCGCGTCTTTTAGGTAGTAGTCGCGGTCGGGGAGGCCAAGACCGCTTTGGTAGAGGTGAAGCACGTATTTTTTGCTGTTCTTGGCATCCTGGTCAACTGCCGCGCCCCATGGGACAGAGATACCCAGGCGGTGGAAGTATGCTATTGCAGCAAGCAGCTCTTTAGTATTGGAGATTCTGCTGACTTTCGCCCGCAACACATCGAGCGGCTTAGTGCCCAGCTTGTTACGCGCCTTCATATCCATGCCGGAACGATAGAAGTCGCCAACGAGCTGTTCCGGTGAGCCTTTTTTCGGGCTTCTATATGTTAAGAGCCCGTCTACAATCTTCTTGAGATTATTTTCCGCCTCGACACGCAAGATGACAAAGCTACCCCAGCGACTCTCGTCTGCAGGGATCTTATTTTTCTTGAGCCAGTCACCGTTCGCGTAGCGGTAAAAGTCATCCTGCGGCCGCACCCGCTTGTTCATTGTTTTTAGGTCAAATCCACGTAATTTCTCTGCCACAGTTTCTATACCGTACAGGATTTTTGCACAGAAGGCTAACTATTATTTGACATATTACAATTATATACTATTATGTATACAGCTAGGTCGTCACATCTTGGAGCGGGAGGCCCCCCATGGCTGATTCGGTAAAGGACATCCGTGTCGAGGTGAAGGTACGTAATAACCTCATCCTCGCCAAAATGGAGGAGAGGGGAATAAACTCGGTCGCCGAGCTCTGCCGTCTTATGAGGATGTACAACAAACAGGGCAAGGTGGGTGAGCTCATCAACATGAAGCGTGCCGCGCGCAACGAGGGTGGTGAATGGATTCCGATGACGCTGGTATTGGCTGAGTTCTTTCAATGCCTTCCTGAGGATCTCTTCAGTGAGCTTCAGCAGGAAGTTGCGCTCGAAAAGAACCGCAGCCACGCCGAGCTGGCTTTCACGGAGATTTCCCAGCTCTCCGCCCGAAATCATGGGCAGGTCACACCCGAGATCACACTCCAGGCTTCACAACTGCGAGCGACCATTACTCAGGCGTTGAGTGGGCTGAAACCGCGAGAAGAGAGAATCCTTCGCATGCGCTTCGGGTTCGACGATGGGGTCGAAAAGACCTTAGAGGAGATCAGTGTACAACTCGGCGTTTCGAGAGACCGTATCCGGCAAATCGAGGTGCTTGCACTTCGGAAGCTTAAACATCCAGCTCGTAGTAGACGCATTCTTGCAGCAACAGGATCGCATCGAGAGTCGAGATCGTGGGGTGACACGGAAGTCGCGGACTTTGACCCTGACCCGCTCGACGCGTTGTGAAAGTTTCGTAGGCAAGTGTGGGGACCGCGTGCGCGCGATCCCTTTTTCTTTTATATATTCCATTGTATTCTCATCTCTATACATGAGCCCGAACGAAATACGCGCTAAATACCTCAAGTTTTTTGAAGAGCGGGGACACACGGTTATCCCAAGTGCTTCGCTGGTGCCCGAAAATGACCCGACAACCCTCTTTACCGGCTCCGGCATGCAGCCCCTGGTACCATACTTGCTTGGCAAAGATCACCCTATGGGCAAGCGCCTGGTAGACAGCCAAAAAAGCTTTCGCGCTGGCGACATAGAAGAAGTCGGCGACAACCGCCACACCACCTTTTTTGAGATGCTTGGCAACTGGTCCCTGGGCGATTACTTTAAAAAAGAGCAGCTTGGGTGGTACTTTGAATTTCTTACTGCGGAGCTTGGCATCCCCAAAGAACGACTTTGGGTAACTTGTTTTGAGGGGGAGGAGAAATTCGATATTCCTAAAGACACCGAATCTGCAGAAATTTGGAAGAGTTTAGGCATTGGAGAAGAGCGGATTCGCTACTACGGCTCAAATAAAAACTGGTGGTCTCGTGCCGGAGCGCCCGAAGAGATGCCCGCAGGCGAGCCTGGTGGACCAGACTCGGAAACTTTTTATGAATTTGAAGAAGTGGAACATGATCCGAAGTATGGCGCGGCATGCCATCCAAACTGCGATTGTGGACGGTTTATGGAGATCGGCAACTCGGTCTTTATGCAGTACATCAAACAGCAAGACGGCAGCTTTGCGCTCCTCCCTAAACAAAATGTGGACTTTGGCGGCGGGCTTGAACGAATTACTGCAGCGGCAAACAATGCATCAGATGTATTTCCTGTAGCTCATGCCCCGATAATTTCTTATCTCGAAAAAGTGAGCGGCAAGAAGTATCTAGAGGTGTCACCTCTAGATATTCGGGCATTTAGGATTATTGCCGACCACATGAAGGCCGCGGTCTTTTTGATCGGCGATGGGGTGCGGCCCAGCAACACCGAGCGCGGCTACTTTGTCCGCCGGCTTATCCGCCGCGGCGTGCTTTACGCCGACCGACTTGGCATAACTGAAAACACCTTCTCAGGCATCGTTGGCGCTGTCGCCGACATGTATAAAGAGCAGTATCCGGAGCTTACAGCGCAGGGGGTTGAGATTGCTCAGGTTATTGCACAGGAAGAAGAACGGTTTAGGAAAACGCTCGAGCGGGGCGTTAAAGAACTCGCACGCTTTGCGGGTGGGGGAGAGCTTAGTGCCCAGGACGCCTTTCAGCTCTTTACGACTTACGGCTTTCCTCTTGAGCTTATTATCGAGGAGGCGGGAGCACGAGGTATAAAACAGGTAGATGTCGAAGGCTTTAAAGAGCTGCTCAAACAACATCAAAATCTCTCGCGCGCGGGGAGCGAACAGAAGTTTAAAGGCGGCTTGGCGGATACTTCAGAAAAGACAACACGCCTCCACACTGCGCACCACTTGCTCCTTAAAGCGCTTCAGTTTGTACTTGGGGCGCATGTTAAACAGCGTGGCTCGAATATTACGCAGGAGCGCTTACGCATCGACTTTAGCCATGGGGAGAAGATGACCAAGGAGCAGATCGAACTTGTCGAGCACATTGTCAACGAGAAGATACATGAGAACTTGCCGGTTATCCGTACTGAAATCGCGAGGGAAGATGCGGAAAAGCTCGGTGCTGAGCACGAATTTGGCGCCAAATACCCAGACAAGGTGAGTGTGTATTCTATCGGCCCTGAGGGCGCAGACATTGCCGCACCTGAGTTTGAGAAGGCATATTCAATAGAGTTCTGCGGCGGACCGCATGTCACCAACACCGGCGAGCTTGCCAAGTCGGGTGTCTTTAAAATACAAAAAGAAGAAGCGGTTTCCGCAGGGGTGCGCAGGATAAAAGCCGTATTGCAGTAAAATTTTGCGCTATACTTAGTGCCATGTCCCCGCTCTTTGGGCGCCAACGCGAGGAAGGTAAGACCGTGCTTATTCTTGATGTCGAGAGCGGCGGTGTTGGCGCGTGCTTGGCGCGGCTTTCACCACACGAGCCGCCGAAAATATTTGGTGAAGTACGCAAACACCTACCGCTCCAGGCCACTCACGACACCGACGCACTTACAAAGCTCATATTACAAGCCGCAGAAGGAGCACTCGCCCATACGGCGCATGTGGCCGCCCGGGTACGCGGACATCACGCGCTTGCTTCTGCCGGTATTATCGACAGCGCCGCGGTATTTTTTTCACCGCCCTGGGGAGCTCTGTCTATAACTGGTCGAGAACTTGAGCCACACCCGTTTACGCGGCGCATTGAGAGTAGTGTAGAAAGTTATTTCGGGCCGCTTACTGTAACTGTTGAGCCTTTTGGGCTTATGGCAGCGCACACAACGCCCATCCTCCTCCCGAGCGAAGACCACTATCTACTCTCAGTTGTAAGCGGTGAAGTAACCGAGCTTATTTTGCTTGAAAATGTAGGATCGCACTTGCATATTGCAGGCCACGCCACACTGCCTATGGGCCGGCATTATCCGCTGCGTACGCTTATTTCGCACGGAGGGCTCTCCGAAACAGAGGCACGCTCGGTGCTAGGCCTGTATGCGCGCGGACACGAGCCGCCGCACGCGCTTGAGGCCATGCATGCAGCAAGCATCCACCTAGCGAGCGAGTTCGGGAGCCTCGCAGGCGAACTTTTTAAGTTTGTACCCGCACGTAGGGTCGTGGTTGTCTCGCAAGAACCTGCGGGAGAGTGGTTTGCACGCTCGCTTGCAAAAAGTCCCGAGCTAGAGCATCTATTTCCGGAGGCGGGAGAGGTACGGGCCGTGCGGGCAAGCCACGCTCTGCCCTTTGTCGGCATGCACTCCAGCCGCCCAGACTTGCCGCTCCTTTTGGAGGTTCTGTTTGTCAACACCCGCCTGCCAAAAGGTCAGGCTCGATTTATGAGCTCTGTGTGATATATAATCCTATACATGCGTGATATGGGTCCAAGAGACCGCTCCATCCGGAACATTCCCGTCCCCAAAAGCCACCGGCGGCCGGCTACTTATGAAGTAGACCATGATGATAGAGAGGAGGTTTATGAACCGCGTCCGGCACAGTGGCGCGGGAGAAAAACGTTTTGGATAATCGCCAGCATAGTGGTGGTGATCTGTGCTGCGGCGGGCCTTCTGCTCTCAACCCTATTTGCCGGTGCCACGGTTGTGGTGTTTGAGCGGCGCGAAAGTGTGGAAGGGCCTATCACGTTGGGGGCCACGCTCAACCCCCCTACGGGGTCGCTCGGGTACGGCATCATGAGCGGCACGCGTTCCGCCACCACAACCGTACCCGCTTCCGGCACCAAAGACGTCTCGCGTGCAGCTTCCGGAGTCATCACGATTTACAACGGCTACTCCACAGAGAGCCAGCGGCTCATCGCACGCACGCGCTTCGAGGCACAGAGCGGCAACATTTACCGGATACAAGAGTCGGTCGACATCCCCGGCGCCACTGAGGAAGAGGATGGGAGTCTTACACCAGGCAGGGAGACGGTTACCGTATATGCAGACGCTCCCGGCGCCTCGTACAACAGCAGCGGCGCCACGAGCTACACGCTGCCGGCGCTCAAAGGCGATCCGCGCTACGAGACGATGTATGCGGAAGGGGAGGCTATGACAGGAGGCTTTGAAGGACCCGAGCCCGCCATCGCAGAGGAGGATCTTGCACGTGCGCAAACTTCTCTCCAGCAGGGGCTGGCACAAGCCGCGCAGTCGGCGCTCGCTTCGCAAATCCCGGCAGGGTACCTCGCGGTGCCCGGCTCGCTCGAGATAGTTTACAGCGATATCGCACAGGCGGCGGGCGAGAACAATACCGCGACGCTTTCGCAAACGGCGACAATGCAAGCCGCGATCGTGAAGATAGATGACCTTGCAAACGCCGTGGCTAAAGAAAAGGTCAGCGGCTACCAGGGAGAGGCGGTGACCTTTGTCGATCCTGCACAAGTGATTACATCACAAAGCCCGGGCCAGTCGGAAGGCAGTTTGACGCTCAGCCTTTCCGGCAACCTTGAAC
The DNA here is from genome assembly GCA_001775475.1 of Candidatus Adlerbacteria bacterium RIFCSPHIGHO2_12_FULL_53_18. Classification (GTDB taxonomy): domain Bacteria; phylum Patescibacteriota; class Minisyncoccia; order Phycocordibacterales; family SBAW01; genus GWA1-54-10. Next base: position 31,991 of record MEWW01000003.1, read on the forward strand.
TTCTGTGGCGCTACGACCCCGGCGCGCTTAAGTCAGCCCTCGTAGGCAAGAAAAAGGACGATTTTGAACGTATTATTCAAGCGTTTGCGCCAGCTATAAGCCGTGCTGAGGCACGTATCCAGCCGTTCTGGGACGGCAGTTTCCCCGACGACCCTGAAAAAATTGAGGTTGTGGCCGGGGTGCAATGAGCGGGGCCGTTGACCCTTTTTCAATAGTTTGTTACTATAAGGCACGTCTCCCGTAATGGATACAGAAGCGCAAGAAGTACAGGGAGTCGTTGACGAAGCGCTCCCGAACACGCTCTTTAAGGTTACCCTTCAAGGGGGAGATTCGGTGCTAGCGTATCTCGCTGGCAAAATGCGTTTGCACAGGATAAAAGTGCTGGTAGGAGACAAGGTGCTCCTCAAGCTCGACCCATACGGCGGCAAGGCGCGCATTACCAGGCGCCTCTAAAAAATAAGGTGAAAGTTAAAGCTTCTATAAAAAAGCGATGTGCGGCCTGCAAACTCGTCCGGCGTAAAGGCCGGGTCTATGTTGTCTGCAGTAACCCGCGCCACAAGCAGCGCCAAGGATAACTATTTTATGCGCATTTCAGGCATCACCATCCCCAACAAACGGCTCGTCTTTGCACTAACGACGCTCTACGGCATAGGGCAGTCGCGCGCGCAGATCATTTGTATTGAAGCAGGCGTAGATTCTATGAAGAAAACAGATAAGCTTTCTTCGGAAGAGGAGAATAAGATCCGCGGCATTATCGAAACATTTAAAATAGAGGGTGACCTCAAGCGCGAGATCTCGCAAAACGTCAAGCGGCTTAAAGACATCGGCACGTATCGCGGGCTCCGCCATGGCAAGCGCCTGCCGGTGCGCGGCCAGCGCACCAAGACCAACTCCCGCACGGTCCGCGGCAATGTCCGCAAGACCATGGGCTCAGGCCGCCGTAAGGTTGAAAAAACCTAAAAAGTATTGTAATCTGCTGGCTTATACCTATGGGTAAGAAACGAATAGTCAAAAAGGGAGGGGATACGGAGGGTGCGGGAAGCCGCGCTTCTTCTGGCCGCACCAGCCGCCGCAAGATGGAGGGCGGGGTGGTATATGTTGAGGCAACCTACAACAACACCAAGGTTTCTCTTGCAGACACTGCTGGCAATGTCGTCGCGTGGTCTTCGAGCGGCAGCTTAGGTTTTGCGGGGGCCAAAAAAGGTACGCCTTTTGCCGCTGCCAAAGTGGGCGAGCTTATAGGCGACAAGGCAACGCAGATGGGCGTTAAGGAGGTGAATGTCGTCGTTGCGGGCGTTGGCGCAGGCAGGGAGTCGTCTATCCGCGCCTTCGCGACCAAGGGCATCCACATCAACTCGATAAAAGACACGACGCCCGTGCCACACAATGGCCCGCGCGCTAAAAAGCCCCGTCGCGTGTAACCAACATTTTTATGCGTATTGGACCCAAATATAAAATCTGCAAACGTCTCGGTGCCTCGGTATTTGAAAAATGCCAGACACAGAAGTTTCAGCTTGCCGAAGCGCGCGCGCCCCGGAAAATTTCCCGCGGCAAGCGCGGCGGCGGTACCGACTTCGGCATCCAACTCTTGGAAAAACAGAAGGCGCGCTTTACCTATGGCCTCTCCGAAACTCAATTTGCCCGCTACGTCGGTGAAGCGATGGAGAAGCGCGGCGCGGACTCCGTGCAAGGCCTCATGTCGCGGCTCGAGTCGCGGCTCGACAACGTGGTTTTTCGCGCAGGCTTTGTTAAAACCCGCCGCGCTGCGCGCCAGCTTGTCTCTCACGGTCACGTGCAAGTCAACGGCCGCCGCGTCACCATACCCTCATATCAGGTAAGCGTTAATGACAAAGTGGCGCTGCGCGAGGGAAGCCGAGTGAGCCCGCTTTTCGCCACTCGCAGTGAAGTTGCGGCAGAGACAAAACTTCCGGAGTGGCTTTCGATGGGCGGAGATCACTTTGCGGTAGAGGTAGCCAAGGCGCCGGTAGTTGCCGATACGGAACTGCCGTTCAATGCAGGTGTCGTTATCCAATTTTATAGCCGTTAATTTTTATAAATGTAACTGGGAAAGAACGTTTATGATGGAGTATTCAATTACATTACCAAGCAAGCCTAGAATAGTCTCCGAAGGAGAGGCCGAGGGCGTGTATGAAATAGACGGGCTCTACCCCGGCTACGGCCATACGCTCGGCAACAGCCTGCGCCGCATCGTCCTCTCCTCGCTCCCCGGCAACGCGGTAACAAGCGTTAAGATCGAGGGCATTGAGCATGAGTTTTCAACCATGAATGGCGTCCGCGAGGACGTGGTTACTATCCTCCTAAACCTCAAAAAGCTTCGCTTCGAGCTTATCGGCGGCGAGGCTCAAACAGTAACACTCTCGATCAAGGGTCCTAAAAAAATTACCGGTGCAGACTTGACGCTCCCCGGCCAAGTGCGTCTCTTAAACCCCGGCTCTTATATCTGCGAGGCCACCTCCAAGGACTCCGTTATCGAGGCAGAGTTTCGGGTGGAGCGGGGCTTGGGGTATGTCTCCCGTGAGCAGCTTAAAAAAGACCGGGTCGAGATAGGCGAGATATCCGTTGATGCGATTTTTAGCCCTATCCGCCGCGTAAACTACGAAGTGGAGAACATGCGCGTGGGCGACCGTACCGACTTTAACCGCTTGCGCATCTCCATCGAGACCGACGGCACGGTGGGGCCTAGAGTGGCGCTTGAAAGCGCAATCGAGATCATGATCACCCAGCTTAAGTCTATTGTGGGCTTCCGCGAAGAAGAGCTCGCTCCGCCTGTAGAGGCAGCGGCTGCCTCAGCCGAAGCTCCGGCACCAGAGAGTAATGCGGAGGTGATGAAAACTCGTATTGAAGACCTTGAGCTCTCGAGCCGCACGGTTTCTTCTCTTGAAAAAGAGGGTATCCGCACCGTGGGCGGGCTTGCGCGCAAAAAGGAGTCGGACCTGCTTGAAATTGAAGGCATGGGCCCCAAGTCGATACAGGAGGTCAAGCGCGCGCTTGCAAACTTCGGCATCATCCTGAAATAGTTCAACAAGTTCACTACAAGTAATCTTATGCGACACCACAATGCAAACAGAAAACTAGGGAGGAAGAAGAACCAGCGCGTGGCTCTTAAGCGCTCGCTCCTGCGCTCTTTGGCACTCCGGGGCCGCATACAAACCACCGAGGCTCGCGCCAAGGAAATCCGCCCGCTGATGGAGAAGCTTGTAACAAGGGGGAAGAATCCGACGCTTGCCAACCGTCGCATGCTTATCTCCGCGGTCGGTGATGCCGGTGCAGTAAACAAAATCATCGCTGCAGCCGACACGCATAAAGAGCGCGCCGGAGGATATCTCCGCATCACCAAGCTCGTGCAGCGCCGCGGCGATGCAGCCAAAATGGCGCTTATTGAATTCGTCTAAAACGGTATGATCACTATCGACGCACAAGACAAAACATTGGGACGGGTCGCATCGGAGGCGGCCAAGGTGCTCATCGGCAAACACAAGGCAACCTTTGTGAAGAACGCCGTCGTGGGCGAGGAAGTTACCATAATCAACGCTTCCAAAGTGCGCATCTCGGGCGACAAGGCGCGCGCCAAGACCTACGTGCGCTACTCGGGCTACCCCGGAGGGCAGAAGATCGAGACCTATGCTATGCTCACAGCGCGCCGCGGCGAGGCAGAGGCAATCCGCCGTGCGGTACTGGGCATGCTTCCTAAAAACAAACTCCAGACCAAGCGCATTAAGCTCCTGACGATAAAGAAGTAAAACCCCATGGCAACCAAAGCTAAAGAAGAGCGCTACATCGAGACAGTCGGCCGCCGCAAGACGGCTGTTGCCCGTGCGCGTCTGACGCCCTCCCCCCGCACTATCGTTTTTATAAACAAAAAGGACGTTAACGACTATTTTCCAACCGAGCTTCTGCGCGTTACGGCTTTGGACCCGTTTCTTAAAGTAGGTTTGCCTACGCAATTTTCAGTCAATGTGGTCGTGCGCGGGGGCGGCATCGCGGGGCAGGCGGTTGCCGTGCGCCACGCAATTTCGCGCGCCCTGGTTGAGTATCAGGCCGACCTCCGCACCACGCTCAAAAAAGAAGGATTTTTGAAGCGCGACCCTCGCGCCAAAGAGCGCCGCAAATTCGGCCTCAAAAAAGCCCGCAAACGCGCACAGTGGAGTAAGCGATAGACCCTTGTGCTATACTACCAGTATGGCAAAACTCTCTTATAATCTACCGGTCGTTGTCATGAAGCAGGGTAAGCACTTTGTGGCGTATTCTCCTGTGCTCGACCTATCTACTGTTGGTAAGTCTGAAAAGGATGCTCAACGAATGTTTACAGAGGCCGCTAATATTTTTTTTGAGGAGATTATTCGAAAAGGAACCACGGATGAGGTGCTTTCTGATCTCGGATGGGAAAGGGTGCAGAAAAAATGGAATCCGCCACAAGTAGTTTCCTCCGAATCTATAGGGATACGAGTCCCGGCGTTTGCATAGACTTTCATGCCGCGCATCGGCGCCATTCATTGGAAAAAGTTTGAGAAATTTCTGCTTGCGGTCGGATGCACATTTGACCACGAGAAAGGCGACCACCGGATTTATTGGAAAGAGAGTATCAAACGCCCAATTGTCCTGCCTCGCTATGAGCAACTCCCTGATTTTATTATCCTCAACAACCTAAAGATACTAGGAATTAACCGAAAGAAATATCTAGAAATTGTCAGTAAACTGTAAGCCCGCAAACGCGCACAGTGGTCGAAGCGTTAATTCTCTGGTATTGTATGTATAGCAAAAGATCTTCCATTAGGAAGATCTTTTTCGTTCCTAAGAGATTGTAGGAGGTAGAACATGGCCGACAAGTGGAAGTCGGAACGAGAAGTGTGGGATTTTTTTCACTCCGAAGAAGGGAAGGGGGCGGCGGAAAGCAATCAGCACTTCTTCCGTAAACTCTTTCCGGCTGGACATCGGCAGTCTATTCGACCGGATATTGCCTTAGTGGGGAAGATGACCAATAAGGAAAGATGGGGGTACATCGCTGAGCACAAACCTTTTCTCAATTGGTTCAGGGAGATACATCCTCACGCTTTTGCATTCCTGGTTCGATACGGCAAGAACTATGCGCCCATTATTATGGGCGCACCCCCTAGTTGGGGGGAGCCGGGATGGGCAACGTGTTACTACAACTCGCTGCTCCTTATGACAGCCGTCAACAAGAAGCGGCGCCGTAGGCCCCTCGTGTACGTAGAGGGGATTGTTATGGGGGCCTTGGCACACCCAATGTTGCATGCCTGGAATGCGTATAGTCTCGAAGGTCGGCAGGCACTCGACTGGACCCACTACTTTGGAAGCCGATGGAGCCGCTACCTCGGCATCCCCTTTACCGAAGGGGAGTATGAGAGGCTCCGTAAAGACATAGCTCCCAAAAAGAAGGACCTGGTTCTAAGTCTCTATAGCAAGAAAAACTTTCCTAAGGTCGAGGAGATGTTACTCAACATCCTCGAGACCAGAGAGTGACTCGGGCCGCTTTTATGCGGCCTTTCCTCTTGATTTTAAGTGAAAATTTGCTATAATCGCGCCCATGTCGGGCGACAATCTGGAAAGTGAATTTGTACCAGAAGAAGAGGCGGAGCAAGGCCCGGCACTGATTCGGAAGCTGCGGGAAAAGCTTAAAAAGGCCGTTGAAGAAAAGCAGAAAAACCTCGACGGCTGGCAGAGAGCGCAGGCCGACTTTGTTAACTACAAACGCGAGGAAGCAAACCTGGCTAGCGAGCGCGAGGTGCGCACCAAAGCCGAGCTTGTTGAGGCCCTCTTACCTGCACTCGACTCCTTTGAGCTTGCGCTCAAGCATGCCCAGACCAAAGAGATGAACCTGGTCCACAAGCAGCTGCTAGACGCCCTGCGCAGGCTTGGGGTCGAGTTTTACGGCAAGCCGGGCGACACCTTTGACCCCCGCCGCTACGAAGCACTTCGACAAACTGACACCACTATTGCAGAAGAAGATAATACAGTTGAAACGGTGGAGCGGAGCGGCTATGCTATAAAATTACCCGGGCAAAGCAGTGGAGAAAAAATTATAAGACCTGCACAAGTAACTATAAAAAACTACCATGGCTAAAATTTTAGGCATTGACCTGGGCACCACAAACAGCGCCATGGCGGTTATGCGCGGCGGCGAGCCGCAAATCCTCGAGAACTCCGAAGGCGCACGTACGACCCCTTCGGTTGTTGCTACATCCAAAACAGGCGAACGCTTAGTAGGTTTGATTGCCCGTCGCCAGGCCGTCACTAACCCCAAAAACACCGTCTACCAGATCAAGCGCTTTATTGGTCATACGTTTGAGGAGCCGAATGTCCAAAAAGACAAAGCGGCCGTACCATTTGAGCTGCGCAAGGCGCAAAATGGCGGGATTGAGGTCATGATGGGTACCAAGCCCGGGTCAGAACAAGGTGCGTGGTATCGGCCGGAAGAGATTTCTGCGATGATCCTACAGAAGCTCAAAGCAGACGCCGAAAAGCGTCTGGGCGAGCCCGTAACCGAAGCGGTTATTACCGTACCGGCGTACTTTAACGACGCACAGCGCGCCGCAACGCGCGACGCGGGCAAAATCGCGGGCCTCGAGGTTAAGCGCATCATCAACGAGCCTACGGCCGCGGCGCTTGCCTACGGATTTAATAAAAAGAAGGATGAAAAGGTTGTGGTCTTCGACTTTGGCGGCGGCACCTTTGACATCTCGGTTTTAGAGGTCGTGATGGCCAGTGGGGAAGAGGGTTCGATTGAAGTCCGCTCAACCGACGGCGACGCACACCTGGGCGGCAAAGACATCGACCAAAAAATTATTGATTGGCTTGCGACCGAATTTCAGAAGGAGTCGGGAATAGACGTTCGTACCGACCCCTTGGCGCGTCAGCGCTTAGACGAGGCGGCAGAGAAGGCCAAGATAGAACTCTCCACGGCGGTTGAAACCGAAGTAAACATCCCTTTTTTAACCTCCGACGCCTCTGGACCGCGGCACCTTCTTATTAAGATGAGCCGCGCCAAGCTTGAGGAGCTTTCGGCAGAGTTTATAGACCGCGCATTGGCAATCACCAAGCGCGCGATGGAAGCAAGCCCGTTTAAAGTTGGTGACATCAACGAAGTGATCTTGGTTGGCGGCCAAACCCGCATGCCGGCACTCCAGAGTGCGGTAGAGAAATTTTTCGGCAAAAAGGCCAACATGACGGTAAATCCCGACGAGGTGGTGGCTATCGGTGCTGCAATCCAGGGCGGGATCTTGGGCGGCGAGGTGCGCGACGTGCTCTTGCTTGACGTCATTCCACTCTCGCTTGGGATTGAGACCATGGGGGGTGTGGCAACAAAACTCATCGAACGCAACACGACCATCCCCACCAGCCGCTCACAGGTGTTCTCTACCGCGGCCGACAATCAAACAAGCGTGGAGATTCATATCACCCAGGGCGAGCGCGCGATGGCGAGCGACAACAAATCTTTGGGCCGGTTTGTCTTGGACGGCATACCGCCGGCGCCGCGCGGCCTTCCACAAGTAGAGGTAACCTTTGATGTTGACGCTAACGGCATACTCACGGTTAAAGCCAAGGACAAAGCGACCAACAAAGAGCAAAGTATCCGCATTGAAGGCTCTTCGGGTCTTTCAGAGGCCGATATCGAACGCATGCGCAAAGACGCCGAGCAGAACGCCGCTACCGACAAGCAAAAGGTGGAGCTCGCCGAGGTGCGCAACCTAGCCGAACAGGTGGTCTACAGCGCACGCAAAGCTCTTGCTGACAACAAGGACAAAATCCCCGCTGATCTCGGCACCTCAATCAGCGAAAAAATTTCTGCGCTGGAGGCGGTTAAGAACGGCGACGATGCGACCAAGACAAAAACCGCTACTGAAGAGCTTTCTAAAGAGCTCTCCAAAGTGTACGAAGCAATCCAAAAAGCCGCTTCGCAAGAACCGCCTCCAGGCTCTCAAAAAGCACCGGAAGATGATAAAAAGCCGGGAGATAATACACAACAGTAGACTTGTTGTGTAAAGCCTAGGCGTGATATGATGGGTTTTCATGTTCAATTCTCTAGATGGTAGGACGGGTATCCTGGCGGTTTTCTGCCTTTTTTGGAGCTACTTAAAAAGACACCGCCTTCTCCTTACTACTCATCTAGTCGGTATCTTTTTAATCCAAATTGCCACACTTGCTACGCCTTGGTTTTTGCGTCAACTTATTAACATACTGGCCACTGCAAGGCCCTCCCCTGAAACTCTCGAGCAATTATTTTCTCTCATTGGGTATATAGGCGGTGCATGGTTTTTTGGTTGGCTTGCGTTCAGGCTCGATTACTTATCTGCCATGTACTTTCAAACTCGCATCATGGCAGACTTGATGGGTGACTCTTTTAACTACATTCTGCGACATTCGTACAATTTTTTTGTATCGCATTTTGCAGGTTCCATTACCCACCGCATAAGCCGGCTAGGGAGAAGTTTTGAAATTTTTGTTGATACTCTTCTGCTCGAGTTTTTTGCCACACTTTTATTTATTGCCGGTGAGATAACAGTTCTTTCACTTCAACACCCTGTGTTGGGGATTGTTCTCACTGTGTGATGTATGTGTTACATCATATTTCAACTCTATATTTCCAACCTTCGCCAACCAAGCCGGGTGAGACGCGCACAGCTTGATACAAAATTAACCGCCACTGTTGCTGACGCTATTTCAAACCAATCCACGATCTCGCTTTTTTCCGGCACTAAACATGAGTCTAACCTACTAACACAGGTGTTGGAGCTCTGGGTTAGAGCTATGAGAAAAACCTGGCCTTATAGACCATCATATTTGGGCAGGTATAGGTTTGTTTGTCATCATCATTCAGATTGTGCTTTTGTTCGTAGCAGTACATCTGTGGAACAACGGGCTACTTACCGTAGGCGACTTTATACTCATCCAAGCCTACCTGCTGGTAATATTTGAACGTCTGGTCAGTATTAACCGGGCATTGCGACGTTTTAACGATGCGATTGCCGACGCTACAGAATCAGTTGAGTTATTGCAGATGCCCCATGAAGTTGCAGATGTGCCACATGCCAAACCTCTTGTTACAGCTGCAAGCCACATAGAGTTTAAGCAAGTAAACTTCAACTTTAAAAAAGAGGTTGCGGTTTTGAAAGATTTCTCAGTGAACATTATCAGTGGAGAGAAAGTTGCACTAGTAGGCCCCTCTGGTGCGGGCAAAACCACGATTACAAAGCTTTTGTTGAGGCTCTACGATATTCAGGGCGGTTCAATTGAAATCGATGGGCAGAATATCGCCCACGTAACGCAAGACTCCTTGCGTGAGCAAATAGCTTTTGTCCCACAAGAGCCTATCCTCTTTCACCGGACGCTTATGGAAAACATACGCTACGGTAGACGCGATACCACCGACAAAGAGGTTATGGAGGCCGCAAAAAAAGCCCATTGCCATGAGTTTATTACTAGCCTTCCAGAGAGGTATAACACGTATGTGGGCGAACGAGGAGTAAAACTTTCCGGTGGCGAGCGCCAACGGGTGGCTATCGCACGTGCAATATTAAAAAACTCGCCTATTTTAATATTGGACGAAGCTACATCGAGTCTTGACTCGCAATCCGAGGCGCTTATTCAAGACGCACTTGCAACACTTTATGGAGGGAAAGACTGTAGTTGTTATCGCCCACCGGCTCTCAACTATTATGAAAATGGATAGGATTGTAGTTTTGGACCAAGGCAGGGTAGCGGCTGAAGGAACACATGCTGAACTACTGAGGCAGGGTGGCTTATATCAAAAACTGTGGAGCATCCAAGCAGGCGGGTTTATCGGTGAAGATGTTGCTGATGGCGAAGAGTAGGTTTACTTTACTCATATTTCTGGTACACTGTTGATAATCATATGGCTACCAAGAAAGACTACTACGAAGTGCTCGGGGTTGATAAAAAAGCCACAAAAGAAGACATTAAAAAAGCATTCCACAAGCTTGCCCACAAGTTCCACCCCGACAAGGGCGGCGGCGACGTCGATAAATTTAAAGAGGTTTCTGAAGCGTATTCAATCTTGA
>MEWW01000004.1 GCA_001775475.1 Candidatus Adlerbacteria bacterium RIFCSPHIGHO2_12_FULL_53_18
CGGATTAGTAGCGGCCATCTGCGACCACGCATTCCACACCTTGGTGTACGAAGGCGGCACCGGAAAGGTATACGGGTGAAATCCCAACGCATCAAAATACTCTCCTCCCCCCTGGCTATAGAGTTCCTCAACAAACGTAAGGGGTGCAATATTGCCGTTTTCTGTAGCGATGGGGCCTAACCCCCCGCTAATAACGACGGCGCCCTCATCCTCGCTTGTAATAGCCCCATACGAGGCCCTGAGAAGGGTCACATAATCGCCCACGTCCGGTTCGGGTTTCCAAAAACTAACCAGGTTAGGTTCATTCCAAATTTCCCAGTGCCGCACCCCCTGTGGTGAGTAGCGATGAACGGCCTCTTTGACAAAAAAAGCGAACCGCCAGGGGTCAGCGGGGGCACACTTGCTTGAATAGCATTCTGCCCCTCGAGCCCAGGGCGGGGTGTAACTTACGGTAGCAAGCAGGCGTATATCATGTGCGTTAGCCGCTGTCACAATGCGATCAATGTTACGCCAATTATAGTGACCGCTGTCATAAGGTTGTACCTCGCTCCAGTCGATGTCAATACGTACCCAACCTATCCCCAGGGATACAAAATCATCGAACTGCGCTTCTAGAGCAGCCTTTGATAACCCGGATAACGTCTGCCCAACCCCAATACCAAAGTGTCCTACAGTGCGTTTTTGCTCGCTCTCGGGTTCAACCTCCGAAGGAGCCGCTGAAGTCGATTTTGCGGCGTCGGGGGTCACACGTTGTTGATAGGTAAATGCCGTAGAAGTAGAGGCTATAGGTATAGAATTACCCTTAGTATCCGTAGCCAGATGAGACTCCGTCATAAAGGCATAAACACTGGTAGAAATAAAGATTAACGCTAGGAGGATGCCGAGCAGGCGTGCCGCGGATCTTCTTTGACTTAATCGGTCAAATTGTGTAGGGTTTTTCGACACACCGTTGAGTATAGCAAGATATGATAGTTAATTTCTTACGAAAGATACACCAGGAAAGTCTCTATCTCAATTCCTTGTATCTCATGTCCGCCACCGCAATAGTGGCGGGGTTCGGATTCTTTTTCTGGCTGATCAACGCGCAGCTTTTCTCCACGGAAGACATAGGACTTGCAACTGCCCTCATCTCGGTCATGAATCTTATTTCCATCCTGAGCCTCATAGGTATTAACGCTACCTTTATCCGTTTTTTGCCTAGCTCCGAGCGGCCAAACGACAAGCTCAATACCGGCATGCTGCTTGTAGGCGCCACCGCAGTTTTGCTTACCGGAGTATTTGTAGCTCTCTCAAGCATAATCTCGCCTCCGCTCCACGCATTACTCAACACCCCTGCAACGGCACTTATTTTTATTTTTTTGTGCACGCTTTCAGCGGTAAATGCTATAACCGACTCGATCTTTTTGGCGCACCGACAAACCAAGTATGTTTTTACTATCAACTTCGTCTTTAGCTTCTGCAAAATGCTCCTACCGTTCTTATTTATCGGTTACGGCGCCTTTGGCATATTTGCGGCCGCTGCTGCCGCGCAAGGCATCGGCCTTGCTCTTAGCATAGGCATTTTGATGTGGAAGTTTAACTACCGCCCCCGCTTCGTCATCCATCGGGACATCATAGACCTTGTGTGGCGTTACTCTGCTACCAATTACCTCGCGAGTGTTCTTAACCTTCTTCCGGTAACGATCTTACCTATCATTATCCTCAACCAGTTGGGCGCCCACCCCGCCGCCTACTACTATATTGTGATGATGATTGGCAACCTTCTGTATACTATCCCCTGGGCAACCGCACGCGCCCTCTTTGCAGAGGGATCAAACGACGAATCGCTGCTGAACTCACACTTTAAAAAGGCCATTATAGTGATTGCGGCGCTTCTTATTCCTTCCGTCATATTCCTGCTCGTGGCGGGAAAGTTTATATTGCAAGTCTTTGGCGTAGATTTTGCGGCCGAGGGTATTGTTTTTCTTCGCTTTGTTGCCCTTAGCGGTCTTCTAGTAAGTGCCACTGCAATCTTTGGTTCTTACTTTCAGGTAAAAAAGGACCTGCTTGCCATTATCATCACCAATGCAGCTCTCGCCGTAGCCACCATTACACTGAGTTACGTACTGCTGCCGTTGGGTCTCGAGGGCGTTGGCATTGCTTGGTTTGTTGGTAATAGTATTGCAGCGCTGGTCGGGTATATGCTCTACCGGTGGCCCAAAGATTTTTATGAAAAAGCGAGAGAGCTGTGGTTCGTCAAAATCTCCGTGCCCTTGAGCAAGTTTAGGTATCTTCGTGCGCGGTACCATAACGGTAAACGTAAGGTCGTGTTATGTTACCCTGAAAAACCTCGGCCTTTTCATATTCTGTACTTGGTTCTGCATAACCTGGGGTTTGCTATAACGAACGATCCTGCGGTGAAGCACGATGCAGTGATCGCGTTCGAGGACACTACCTTTAGGCGCGACGTACCGATCCTTTCCGACCTGCGGAGGAGCGAGAACATTACCAATATTGACTGTAACGATATAAGCAAGGAGCGGGTAGATTCGGTATTTAAAGAGGTATTCGGTTATAGCAGTTTTATTGACCCGCTCACCTATCAAGGCAAGTATGTTCGGAAGTCGAACTTCAATACTACTCACGATGGCGTTATCCTTGAAGGCCCCGCAGTGCCAAAGGACGGGTACGTCTATCAAAAACTCATACAGGATAAGTACCCTGGAGGTCTTTACCGAGAGATGCGCTTATCAATTATGGGCGATGCTATTCCCATCGCCGTGTATCGTTACCGTAGCGAGCATAATCGGTTTAATCACATCATCTCTACAGAATGGGTTGCAGCAACACAAATGCTTACCGGAGATGAGTATACGAAGGTGTTGCTATTCTGCAAAAAATTCGGCCTTGATTACGGCGAACTAGATGTTATGCGAGACGCAAATGAGGATAGGATTTACATCGTCGATGCCAACAATACCCCCGCCGGACCTGTTCCGGGGCTGCACATTCATAAGAATGATTACGCTCGCTACCTGTCAGTACTTTCGGAGAGTGCTCTTAGCAAGTTTCTGGAACCCACTAACATATAATCTTTTTAGGTTGTTTACTTTCTCCAAGAGTCTATATGCGGTTTTTCTTGCCATAATCCACAAAACGCACACTAGTATAAGAATATCCACACCGCACAGCCGAGCTATCCTTTTTCCGGTGTTATTGCGTTGCACCGCTACCGAATAAGAGAGCGTTGAATGCACAATAAGCGTATAGAGTGAATGAAAGGTGCCGGGGAATAACCGCTCAAGCCACATAAAGACGTAGCTTCTCGCAAGAAAGAGGGGTGATTCATACTTATCTTTCAGCTCGATAAAACGATCCTTGCACACGTCTGCCAAAACATCCGTGTCCGTTTTTCTTAATGTCTGAAAGGAGCTGAACGCTTGTTCCATATTCGGGTATGCGTTATCAATGCATTGAGCGAGGACCGCACAATCCTCAAAGGCCGCATTTATCCCTTGGCCGTAAAAAATAGTCACGGCATGGCATGCATCTCCAAGCAAAACGCAAAAATCCTTATAGTACCAGGTATCCGCATACACGCTGGCAAAAGGCGTCGCCGGTTGACTTAAAAAATCTTCTGCAATAGCGGGGACGGAAGCGGAAAGATCGGGGAAATGCCTCTCAAAGAAACTGAGCAGAGATTCGGTAGAGTCGATTGAGGCAAAACTATCAGGACCTACGAGCGGCAGAGTGATCGTACAGGTAAAGTTGCCTCCGCTGTTGGACATGCCGAATATCGCCGCTTTTTTCTTCGACCATAAGTGGAAGGCGTCTGTACGGAACAGTATCGTATCGTTGTGAGGAACAGGAACGAAAATATTTTTATAACCCCAATCCAGGTATTCAAAACGCGTGTTGCACACCTGCTTCTTTTCCAAAGACTTTCTAACCACGGAGTGGATTCCGTCCGCTCCGACCACAAGTTCGACTTTTTTAGTAGTCCTCTTTTTCGTGTACTGGTTCTCAAGTTCGATAACCCTAGTGTCGAAATCGACCGATACACACTTCTCTTCGTTAATGATCGTGATCGGATAACGGTGGAATTGCTCCTGCAGCGCCCGATTGAGCTCGTTGCGGTTGATAGACCACTCGGTATACCCCTGTGTATCACCATAAGGCTGGTAAAGGAGTTCGCCGCTCGGTTCATGGATAACTCTGCCGTGCTCGGGCGAGGCTATATTTTTGATGACATCCCACAGTTGAACTTCCTTGAGCGCTGCTATACCCCTCGCAGAGAGAGATTGGTTAATTGATTTAGCAGAAAGACAGGGCAAACTTGCAATATTGTTTCTCAGTTCATATATCTCTACGTCAAAATTTCTCCGTGCCAGGTAAATAGCGAGCAGCGACCCGCCCATTCCCGCCCCTATGATCGTGACTTTTCGTGGTTTGTTCATCGGTATATTTTTACTTCTCCGTTGTCGTAGACGAGCGATTTGGTGGCTTCTAGAAACTCTATTGGATAGTGGTACCCGATCGATGTCTGGTTGTACGATGCAGTGGCCTGCCCTGTACGATTGTTTGAGACTCCCAAAAATACGTAGGCGTCTCTGCGAACGAGAGCCGGATATATATCACTGATGACATACGCCTCCTGCAGCGCAGAAGCGGCTTCCAGGGCATAGTGGTCACCCTGGATGGTAGTTTCGATACCGTTGGCGGCGTCTTTCTCTACCTCGCCGGCAAGCCACTCAATAGCTTGCAGCTCACTCTCATGCACGTAGTAAAGGTCGTAATAGCGACCGGCATTGTTGAGGTGCAGTTGTGCGTCGTAACCGCCTATGAGTTGCGTAAATACGCCGGTGGATGATAGCAAAAATATAATGGCAAGTGTACCGGCGAACAGAATGCGCCACCGTTCTTGCAGAAAGTAAAGAAGTGATGCACTGCCTATCACGATACAGATGCCCAAAAACATGAGTGACTGCTGGAATGCTCGCAAGAGACCGTATTCAACCGACAGCACGGGCAGTACGATAATGGCAGAAAGTATGATGAGGCTCCCGATACCCATGAGCACGTATTCGATACGGGGTATGCGATAAAACCACTCGCGCCGCCATAAAATAACCAAGCCTCCCACGAGCATAAAGAGTTGGAGTAGCTTGGCAGACATCTGCCTGAAAGTTGAGTTGAACGTCTCCAAAACCAGGCCACTCGCGGCAAGGGCTCTGCCTAATACAGTCGGGGGCATCACGTCTGCCTTGATAATCGGAGTAGGATACTGATCGGTTATAGAAGAAGGATAGTAGGTAGTAGGCGGCTCCGCTGCCACACGCTCCAATGCTTTTTCATTATACTCTTCAAACAGATCTAAGAGGTCTACCTGCTTCCAGGAGAACAGGCTGTACAGTACATCGCCCGAACGCACATCTTCTTTAAACGTGCTCTGCATTGCTTCAACAGTCCTTGTTACTACGCGATACAAACTGTTGGAGGAGGTTTCCGTGAAAACACTACTCCATAAGAAGCTGGCGCCAACCAAAAGGCCGACGACCCACCATGCGATGACTGGCCGGGTCTGTAGCGTCTCGGTCTGTACTGCAGCCAAAGTCGTATGATTGAGCTGCCGCGGCATGAATCTACGGAGAAAAACGACCAAGGGGCGTGCCGCTAACAAAAACACAAGGAGCGCCACAACGGTGTACGTTGTGCTGTAGTGAGAAAGGATCATGCCGCCGCCAAACAAGAGAAACAGCGCCTGTCTCATGCGGTAGGCGACGCGATCATCCAGGCCTATCAAAAACATAAGTGCTAAAAAGAAGAAGGCAATCTCCTGCCGGTTGAGAAACGACATATCGGTAAAGAATGTAGGAAAAGATACAAAATAGAGGGTTGCCATGAAGGCAAGAGGAGCTGATACATATTGACGCGCTAAAAGAAATACAGATGTCGGCACAAGAGCGAACAAAATTTGAAAGAGAACTTTGTATACATATGGATTAGCCAGCGCAAGTACATTTGCAAAGATAGTAGGCAGTATCGTAATGCTCATGCACGCGTTGTACGCATCCTGGTAACTTGCGATGGTCCAGATTCCGGCTGACTGTGCCAACTCAAACACCCGAAACTCGTTTTGGATATCGTGTCCGACAATTGAGTACCCACGCAAGGAAGTCATAAGGAGGAGCGAAAGCCCGATAAAAAAGAGGGCGGTAGGTATAACTTCTGCACCTACCTTCCTGCTGTAGTAGAGCAAAACCGCGCTATAGATGGCGATACCAATAAGCATCGTGAGTATAATTGCGCCGCTGCCCCCGGCATTAAGGACCGAGGCGCCGACAACACTCATGATCACGAACAACACTGGAGAGAAGGCTAAGATGCTATCGCGCGGCCCCCATCCCTTAAATAACTCTATTGAGATAGTCTCCCCTTTCATTCGTACCCAGTTAACAGAAGCGAGAATCCCAACCAGGAGCGTAAGGACACAAAGGAGAGGCCCGGTATCGAGCGGCCGCTCGATACCGAGATACGGCAGCACGAGGTTGGCAAATAGGCCGACAAGAATAAGCTCGAGTACGCTAAAAGCAGCAGCTACACTGATATACATCCACACATTAAGGTGAGACAGCCGCAAGGCACCTATGGTGAGCGTACCCGGTACCAGAACAATTGAGATAAACCCTACGATCGTAAGAATGTAGAGGGCATTGAATCCTGAGTACGACAACGCGACAAAACCTATCCACCAGATGTCGAAGAAAAGGAGCAGATGGTCTCGAGTAAATTTCAGGATCATGGTGTTAGCGCGTTATATACCGCGAGCGTTTGATCGACGATTGCATTCCAGTTGTACTTCTCTACGTCACGAAGGTTGTTTGCGCTGAGGTCAGCATAGAGTTTCGAATCATTGACGAGCCTCATCACTGCTCTACTCATTTCGTCCGCCGAAAGAGGAGCGCGCAGGCCATTGCGTTCATGCACTACTACATCCTTAATACCAAGAACGTCAGAGGCAATAATCGGCAACCCCTTTGACATCGCTTCGACAAACACGGTGCCAAACCCTTCTACAAATGCCGTGTGCAGCAAGAGATCCGACTCTTTATATATTTTCTGTAGCGCCTCACCCCTAAGTTCTCCTGCAAAATGCACTTCTCGTTCGATGTCTAACGCGAGTACCTCTCTCTCTATTTCCCTCTGACTACTTCCTGTTCCTACAATAGTGAGTGTAAAGTTGAGGCCGTATTCTTTTTTTAGCTGTGCCGCAACCTTTAGCATCAGCGGATAGTTTTTTTGTACGCTGATTCTCCCCACCGCAAGAATACGAAGCGGCGTATGGATATACTGCCGGGGTTCCGACACCCGAGTAAACGTCGTGGCGTTCGGAATGACCACGATCTTTTCCTGAGGAATACCAAATCGTTTATAGAGTATGTCTTTATACCCCGGCGTAAGCACTATGATTTTTTGTGCGCCGCGCAAAACCGGGCCAAGAACGATCTTCGAGTAAATGGGCAGAAGTATGCCAAAAAATCCAGACGGCACTTCAAGCAGCAGTCGTATATGCGCCACATAAGGAAATCCGCGCAACTTTGCGGCAAGCCACACCATCTCAGGAAAGAACGCTTGCGCCACATGGAGATGTAAGATGCTGTTTTTGGGGAGCGTCAGGAGGCGGTAGAAGATGCCGGGCGTGACAGGCGTATGTGCAAACTCAATCGTGCGCAGATAAAACACGCGTACGCCGCGTTGTACTTCTTTTCTAGCACGCGTGCCCATGCGCGAAGTAAGTACGACTACCTCCTCTCCCCGGCTGGCGAGGAGCGTTGCCAACTCCTGCACTCGCTGCTCCATACCGCCTACATGCGGCGGATAGTATCCCAAACAATGAACAATAGTGCGCCGCGGAGAGAGTATGTTAGTAAAAATCTTTTCGTAGCTATATATACGTTGGCCCCAGCTGAACCCTTGTGAAATCTTGCTTTGTGCCGCAGCACTAAATTCCGCACGTTTTGCCGGGTCGGTAAGCAGTGTACAAATTTTTTCTACCAGCTCGTCTTTGTCGTGCGGTTCAATCACAAATCCATTCACACCGTTCTCCACCATGGTGGGGATTTCCCCCACCATGGTGGAGATTACCGGCAGTCCTGCGCTCATTGCCTCGAGAATGACCGTAGGGTAGCTATCGTTTGAGGTAGGCAGGACAAAAAGCGAAGCTCCAGCATAAGCTTTACTAAGCTCCATGCCTCCCAACCTGCCAGTAAAGTAGACTATAGATGCAAGGCCTTCACTGCGTACCGAAGCTTGGTAAGATTCTTTCATATCTCCCTCTCCCACTACTACAAGCCTCACGGGAATACCACGGCGATGGACTTCATTTACAGCCTCCAGGAGGAGCGGCAAGCCCTTGTACTCGCATGCACGGCTTAAGCTGGCCGCAACAAACAAAATCGTGCTGGGAGATCGTACGACACCAGCCTGCGGTGTAAAAACACTCGTATCCACGCCCGGCGGTATCGTGACACTTTTGTGCCTGTACGCGCGCAGGAAATGCTGCCGCACCCACTCCGAAGAACAGACTACTGACACCGCTCTCTTGAGCAGGATCGGAAGCATGGTGTACTCATACAGCCACACCGCCATATCGGATAACAGAGTCCCTTTTTTCATACTTTGCCCGTGGTAGGTAACAACTAGTTTTTTTCTTGAGGTAAAGAAAGCTACTATGTCGCCCAGACCCGGCACCGGCATATGCACATGTACGATGTCAGGCTGTTCTTTATTTAAAATAGTTTTTACTTTCCAAAACCATCTGAATGAAAATGGAGTATTACTAATCTTGAACGCATATCCTAGGCGATACACAGTAAGTCCCTCATATACTTCCTTTAAATCAGTGCCAGACTTTGCTCCCGTAGTAACAACGACTACTCTAAAAGACGATTTTTGTTGTAGCCCCTTTGCAATCTCAAGCGCATATCGCTCAACACCTCCCGCCTGAGGCGGGAAATAAGGAGTTGAAATAAGTACCGTGTTGCGGGGTGGAGAGGTCATGACAGTGGCACTAGGTCGCTATTGCTGTCGTATTGCACCCCACTCCGACCTGCGATGGCGCGCAGCACGCGCTCAAGCCTCTCCCAATCGTCGTTTTTATCTATTTCCCATGAATGTCCCCACAAATGAAAAGTTCCGCCTTCTGCAAAAACTCTATCGAACATAGCAAGTGCCAGGGTATCCCATTTTCTGTAAAAACGCAGGAAAGTTACTGGGTTAAATCTGGCAAAGATAGCAACCTTTAGCGCATCAGACCAGTGATCGTAACAATGAATGGTAGTCGCTGACTCCAGCGGCGGCTGTTCGGTAAAAACATGACGATTCGTGGTACGGGCATAGGAAAAGCCGGCACGCCGCACCATCGACACATGTTTAGGAAGATATTCCCCTCGGGGATAGCAGAAGGTCGCCACCGGCTGGCCGGTAACTTGTTGCAGATGAGTGCGGGAATTGCTTATTTCCTGTTCCGCCTCTGCATCAGATACCTGCGGCAGCCGGGGGTGGGTCATAGTGTGGGCACCAATATCAAAGTCGCGTGCCAGTTCCTGGATCTGAAAGTCAGTAAGTCGTTTTTTGGCAGGAATTTCCCGGTCCTGTGGCGAGATATAAAAAGTGCCCTTGATGCCATACTTTTTAAGAAGCGCGGCCAGGCGCATATCCAGCACGTGGCCGTCGTCCCAGCTGGTTGTTACGATGACAGGCTTCATACTAAAGGTGGTTTACACACCTCTTTATAACTATCAATCAGCCTCGCTATTACCTTTGGCCAGCTGAAATGAGCGAGAGCATACTCTCTTGAATAGCGCGACATCGCCTCCATTCGATCAGGATCGTTCAACAGATCCCTAATCGCTGCCTCGATAGACTGCACAGTAGGGTTATCGATGAGGCATATACGATCATGATTAAACGCGTAACGCTGGTAGCCTCTGTCATTAGTAGTAATAACCGGCAAGCCGCTTGCCATAGCTTCTTGTACTGAAAGCGGAAACCCCTCCCCTTCAGATGGCAGTACAAAGATATCCGCCGCCCGGTACACCGGTGCCGTGTCGACGTGCGGCATCGGGCCCATAAATACGGCGTTTTCGGGGGCCTGGTCGGGCTTACTGCCACCGCAGAATACTAGCTGATACTCGGTATCGCGTAGTGCGAGCAGCTTCTGAAATCCCTTCTTTGGAACAAAGCGCCCGACAAACAACACGGCCTTTTTATCCGGGTTCAGATGCAGCTTTTCTTTTAGTATGCGTTTTTCCTCCGGGATGGCAGGATAGAAGAGCTCGGTATCAACTCCGTTTAAAAAACGAATTAGTTTCTTTTGAGGCACGCCCTGTTCGATAAGAAACTGTTCCACCCGGTCGTTGAGGGTAAGGATCTTGTCGCTTACCTTAAAAATGTACGCGCCGGTAGTGGCATAAACCGCTCGTTGTAAAAACATGACCAACGCACTCGGATGGTTGACCATCTCGACATGTTGCATAAGCACAATTGGTTTGCGATACCAGCGAGCACACACTGCTGCAACAAATGAACTGATATAAAACGCATCGTGTATGTGCACCACATCCGCTTTTTTTGCTGATCGCATAAGTACAAGCAAAAGTGTCGGTGAAAAAATAGGAAACGGTATACCCCACAAGCTCTCAAAGAAGTTTAAGGCTCGCACCCGAGCAAGCTCAAGGCTTTTCTGCACGCTGTTCTGCTCTGCTGCGTGCACTTTACTGGTTACGACGGTAGCAGCATGCCCTTGTGCGGCCAAATAGGTCGCCTGATATTGGGCCACGAGCTCCATACCCCCCATGTGTGGCGGATAGTAATGTGATACTAAGAGAATCTTCATGTTTTTATGGGCGTTGAACCGGAAAGCTGCTCGATGGGAAGCCGCTCCAGGTCTGGCCGCGGGCTCCAGAATAGGTTTTTCGTGAGCATCCAGAGGATGCGCGAGCCGTCGTAGAAGGGCCTTAAATGGCTCCGGCCGATACGAGGATTATACGTTATCGGCACACAATAGATCTCTTCGCCAAGTCTTGCCATTTTAGTCACCATTTCCATCTCGATAGCAAACCCTTCCGACGTCAAATGAGGGTGGAGTTTTTCCAGAGCCTCGCGCTTCCAGGCAAAGTAGCCGGTAAGTACGTCGGTAACGTTCGCTCGGTACAACACTCGAACAAGATGTGAAAATAGCCAGTTTCCTGCGCGGCTAATACTATTCATGGATCCTTTAGCGGTGCGGCCGCCAAGACGAGAGCCGAGTACCACGCTGCAAAAACCTGAATCAATGAGCTCTATCAACCGCAGCATCTCTTCCGGACGGTAGGTATTGTCTCCGTCGAGCATAACAATATAGTCGGTATCCGGTGTTATTGCCTGAAAGCCGCGACGCATGGCATTACCTTTTCCTTTCTTTGCTTCATGAACTACTGCCGCCCCATGCGCGCGGGCAACATCTGCAGTATTGTCGGTTGAATTATTGTCGATCACCAGAATACTTACCTTATATCCGTACAAACTGAGACGCTGAGTTGGAAAACTTTCGATTACAGAAGCAATCCCTTGAGCTTCGTTATAGCAAGGTATGAGTGCCGTTATATGTTTAGTAGTTATCTCTTTCATATACAGATTACTGAGTAGGTACAGGGACGACAGCGCTGATACGCTTTCCGGAGGTCGGCAGCTCGACATAGAACGTTACGGGGAGTGAATTTGACTTAAAGGTGTAGGAGGTATGAACGGCCGCAACCTTTTCGTTAGCCACCTCTGTAATTCCGTTTGCAACTTCTATACGACGGCCCCCTGTGGTTATGAGATATACCGTATAGGGATACTGCATGTCCGTACCCTCTACATTACGGATTGTGAAGTCAACAGAAACTGTCTGTCCTGCCTGGATTGTTGCAGGTAAAGCCAAATAATCCGTGAAGAAGAGTTCAGTAAGAGGGGTATGTGCAGCACGCAAACCAATCTTTTCAAGATTGGTGTATAGAGGATTCTGGAAGGTGTAACCTAAAATAACCGCCAGTACCGATAGCAGCAGGACTGAACCCGGGGAAAATAGCTTCCGTGGTGAGGAGGGAGTGTCCATATACGTAGTAAAAACTGACGCGCATACCGTAAAAGACTTGACTCAGGAAGTCAAGATTTGACACTACAGAAAATAGCTAGCCGCCCCTACTCAGTGTTACGGCAGACTCTCGCAAGCCTCGCCGTCCTTGTTGGCGTCGAGCTTGTGCACGTCGTTGCCCACACCCCCGCAGGCGTCGAATACTGCCTGCGCCTCTGCGTGGGTGCTAAAGTCGGAACAATTATAGGTATTACTTGAACAGGTATAGCTGCCTGAAGAGGCGGGAGCCGGCGGCGGTTCTTCTTCCTCTTCATCTTGTTCTTCCGGTTCTTCTTCGGGCTCTTCCTCCTTGGGCGGTGTTTGCTGCTTAGCTGCTTCGGTGTTTACCGGTGCCGCGGCTGCAGGCGCGGGTTGCGTTTGCATCTGTGCGGGGGCTGAAGCCGGGGTGGTTGGAGCAGAAGCTGGTTTTGCGCACGCTCCCGGTGCCCACAGCCCCTTCCCGCCTGCCTGCGCACTAACCTGTGCCGCCTTAAAGTCGGCCTGATATTTGTACGCCCTGCTGTACGTATATTCTTTGGCAAAACCACCCTCGATAAGTACTCGTGCGGCATTTTGTCCGCTCTCAGTAAATACATACGCGAGCAGGCGGTCGTACTTGTCGCGCTCGCCCTGACTCGTGTCTAGCTCAAGCGAGACCGAGCCGCTCGCAAGGAGGGTTTTTAACTTTTGTGTGGCTTCGGCGGTGTAGCACTGGCCGGTTTCCGGCGCATTGACGCCGATAAATCGCACCGTTTCGGTTGCACCATCTTTCAAAATCGAAATAGTATCTCCGTCTATTACTTTTGAGACCTTAAAAAGCTTCGACGAGCTCCCTGCTACGGCAACTGAGGCCTCTTGACCAAATTCATCCTCAACAAATGTCGTTTCGTTCTGCTCAGAGAAAGCGGGCAGCTCGCTGGGGGAAGGTTTGTCTACGTAGATGGCAAGCGCGATGACACTCGCTGCTAAAAGCCCGAAAAACCCATAGATAACATGCTTAAGCATAGACCCCTTGCGCTATGCCTTTAAGAGTACGATACTTTAAGAATATATGAACAAGCTCACTGTGATTATCGGCCTCTCCGTCATTGCCATCGCGGTAGCGGTTATTCTCCTTCTTGTGCCGCCACAAGAGGCAATCGCGCCAACCCAAAACGAGCCGACGAGCTTCCTGGAATGCGCGGAGATGGGATACCCGGTTGCTGAAAGTTATCCGCGACAATGCTCCACCCCCTCAGGGCTTCATTTTGTCGAGGACATCGGCAACGCGCTTGATAAAATCGATCTTATACAGGCAACCTATCCGCAGCCAAATGACATCATCTCTTCTCCGCTCATCATCATGGGAGAGGCGCGCGGCAACTGGTATTTTGAAGCGAGCTTCCCTGTCGAGGTTCAGGACAGCAGTGGCAATGTGATAGGCCAGGGTTACGCACAAGCCCAAGGTGAGTGGATGACTACCGACTTCGTGCCGTTTGAGTCTATTGAGATTACTTTCCCCGCCCAGCCAGCAGGCTCTGTGGGTAATGTTATTTTGCGCAAAGACAACCCTTCCGGGCTGCCGGAAAACGACGACCAGTTGGAAATTCCGGTCATTTTTTAGCTCTCTCCTTCTGGCAAGGCCTCGCCTTGCCATTCTTTATGGCATACTGAAATGCATGAGCTATCGAAGACCATTTGCTCCTGGCGAGTGGTACCATTGCTACGTTCGCGGGGTAGACAAACGCACCATATTTCAAGAAGCTAAGGACTATGAACGATTTTTGCAACTCTTGTACTTGAGCAACTGCACCGAACCGATACATCGAAGTAACCTTAAATTTCATTCTCCGACAGACGTGTTCGCAATAAACAGGCCTTCTGTCTTAACAGGTATCGGGGCTTTTTGTCTTATGCAAAATCATTTTCATCTCCTTGTGAAAGAAACTCGCGATAAAGGAATCTCGGCTTTTATGCAAAAACTTGGTACAGCTTACACTATGTACTTTAATAT
Organism: Candidatus Adlerbacteria bacterium RIFCSPHIGHO2_12_FULL_53_18; assembly: GCA_001775475.1. Classification (GTDB taxonomy): domain Bacteria; phylum Patescibacteriota; class Minisyncoccia; order Phycocordibacterales; family SBAW01; genus GWA1-54-10. The sequence continues at coordinate 14,130 of MEWW01000004.1, forward strand.
CAAGTACGACAGAAGTGGGAGTCTTTTAGCTGGACCGTTTCGCTCGCGTCATGTATCGAATGACAGATATCTCCAAAGAATTATCCAATATATTCACTGCAACCCAACAGAGCTCTATGAGCCGGGCTGGAAGAACGGTAAAGTAAAAAATATCAAAAATCTCGAGCAGAGACTTTCTGGATACCCATATTCAAGCCTACATGCTTACCAAAATAGTGCTGCGGAAGAAAGAAAACTATTGGATAGCAGCATTTTTGAGGTGGAGAGACAACTACCGTTACGACGAATGCTTGCGGAAGCACATGAATATTATACAACGCACGAAAATGGCAAGGCGAGGCCTTGACGTAGGTTGCTTTTTTAGAAAAGAGTTCTCTGCTTTGTTATACACACGCAACTTGCGTGTGCGGGTAGCGCTCAAAAAATGTCAAAAAGGTATAATAGGAACTCTGTCTTTCTAAAGGGCCTATTACTCGTTAACATCACGACTTGAGCCGCATGTCAAAAACGCAAAAAATTAAAAAGCGCAATGGTGAGATTGTCGATTTC
>MEWW01000005.1:0-971 GCA_001775475.1 Candidatus Adlerbacteria bacterium RIFCSPHIGHO2_12_FULL_53_18
GTCTACGCTGCCGCTACCACCACCTTCTCCGGCGCTCTTGCCTACGCGTCAGGCAATGTCACCTGCAACACAGCAGATGCCGGAAGCTTTGGCTGTCTTGCCTCTGCCGACTGGAGTACCTTCAACAACAAAGTCTCTAGCTCGTCACTCTCTTCCATCTTCCCGTTCACCCCTACCACTGCCTTTGGCACAGCAGCGAACAGCACCTCAACTCCCATCTGGTTCCAGGCAGGGTTGCAATCCTCTTCAACTGCACAGGTTGTAGACCTCAACCTCTACGGCATCTTCAACTTTGCAACCACCACAACCTCAACCACCACCTTGGCCAAACTCAACAACGAGTACTTCATAACTGCGGCTACCTCTACCTCCGGCCTCCTCACCGTGGGCTACCAAGCAGGGCAAGCGCTCCTTGCAACGACCTCTGCCTCCGGCAACACAGTGTTTGGTTATCAGGCACTAATGACCGCAACATCGTCCCGAAGCCAGACCGCCTTTGGTTATCAGGCGCTCAAGAATACGCTTGATTACGGCACGTTTGCCAACACTGCCGTCGGCTACCAAGCACTCACCCTCAACACGACCGGAGAGAACAATGTCGCAGTTGGTCATGCGGCTTTGAACGTAAATGTAACCGGGAGTGAAAACACTGCGATCGGCTTTGAAGCACTGCAGCAGAATATAACCGGTACGCGCAATGTCGCCATAGGTAAACAGGCGGGCGAGCAAAATATGTCTGCCACCTCTTCAGTGTTCATCGGCTTCCGGGCAGGGTTTGGAAACTCTAACCCCTACTCAAGCCAGGGTGTAACCATTATTGGTACCCTAGCCGGATCGAAAGTCCAGACCGGCTCTGACTACAACACCCTCGTTGGTTATCAAGCAGGCGAAGAGATCACCACCGGCTACGCTAATATTATTCTTGGCGCACATGTCGCTGGGACTGCGAACCTCACCTCGGGCTCTGGCAA
>MEWW01000005.1:991-3836 GCA_001775475.1 Candidatus Adlerbacteria bacterium RIFCSPHIGHO2_12_FULL_53_18
TCTACGGCACATTGCCGGCAACCTCAACGGCGTTTAGTCTGCCAACTTCAGGTGCCTTGGGTGTTGGGACTTCTTCTCCGTATGCCATGCTTTCAATCCACGCCAACAACGGCGAGACAAACACGACGCTCTTTGCGATAGCGTCTTCGACTGGTTCAGCAACCACAACTCACTTTGTGGTCACCAACAGCGGCAATGTGCGCATCGGCACTACTTCAGAGACTATTTTTGGCATTACATACAAAGTAGCAATTGATGTGGGTGATGAACTTGTTGACGGACTTGGTGTCTTTGGAACGAACTATCCGACCTTGGGGGCTCGTTCAAACACGAGCTCAGGTGGACAATTAGGACTGTCCTCTAATACCGCTAAGCACTTCTTGTACGTACAGGGAGATGACCTGCGCTTCTACAACGATGACCTTGGTGACGTGGGTGCGTTCACCTACACGGGCAACTTTGGCATCGGCACCACTACTCCGTGGGGCTTGCTATCGGTTAACCCTAACGGCATCTCCGGTCCCTCATTTGTCATCGGTTCCTCCACGGCAACCAAGTTTATCGTCGACAATGGCGGCAGGGTGGCAATCGGCACTTCCACGACCGTCTTGGACACGAACAGTCTCTTCACGATAGATCGCGGTGCTGGCAACATCATCAGACTCCCCGGCAGCAATGGTGATTTCGAATACACGGGTGGCTCAGACGGCATCTTCTGGTTTACCAACTCTGGCATTGCAACCGGCAAGACTGAATTCACCTACGGGAGCACGAGGATCCTCTCGATAATGAACTCTGGCAACGTCGGCATCGGGACGACGACACCGTACAGCAAACTTTCGGTGTGGGGGGCCAACACCACTGCAGGTGTGCGTGCGTTTGAAGTAACAAATTCCGCATCAACTACGGTCTTCATGGTCGACAACGCCGGCAATGCCTCTACTACTGCCCTTACTATCTCCGGCCTTAACGCTGCAAGCTGTGATGTGAAGTCTTCTACCACAGGAGTTCTCTCTTGCGGCGCAGACTCTGAAGGCTCTGGCGCCTTTGCTTGGACACCAACAACCGCGTTCGGTGCAGCAGCTAACGCTACCTCAACACTCATTGGCTTTACCGCAGGGCTCTACTCGCTTGCGTCGTCCACGATCGGCGCTGGTGGTCAAACAACAGGACTGACTGTCAGCGGCGGTGCAACAACTACAGGAAATGCATACTTTGGCGGCAACGTCGGTATCGGTACCACCACTCCATGGGCAAAGCTCTCCATCAATAACTCCACCGGTGACACCGCGGGCCAACCGCTATTTGCAGTGGCCTCTTCGACCGCGACAGCCACCACCACGGCCTTCATCATCACCAACTCCGGCAACGTCGGCATCGGGACGACGAGCCCGTTCTCGCTTCTAAGTGTTCAAGGCGCGGGTTCGACTAACAGCAGCTATCTCCTGAACCTCAACTCGACCGACACAGGCGGCCCGCAGATATTATTCGGAGGGAGCGGCACCTACGATGGGAGGAGTTGGTCAATTACCGCGGGTGGCTCCACCAACTCTGCTCTGGGCGCAGGCAAATTCGGTATATTCGACAGGACTGCGGCTGCGGTTCGCTTTGCAATAGATTCCTCCGGCAACGTCGGCATCGGGACGACGACGCCTCAAGGATTGCTACAGGTGGGCGCTTACGGAACAGGCGGATATGGAGAATCGAACGTCGCGTTAGTGGCGAACAACAACGGAGAGGTTCTTGGACTGACAGGAGGCTCGACCTTTTCAAACATAAACTTCTACCTTGAAGGCACCACTACCAGGATGGCTGCTATACAAAGTGTTAAAGGCGGTACTGGTGAAGGCGGAGAGTTGAGATTTTTCACGTCTTCGGACCCAGGAACCATTACTCAACGGGTTGTTATTGATGAGGCCGGCAACGTCGGCATCGGGGAAACGGCGCCAGGGTCAAAGTTGAGTGTCTCTGGTGGTGGTAGTTTCGGCGCAGGTTATGACACCACAGCCGCACCAACGAACGGGTTAATAATAGAAGGCAACGTCGGCATCGGGACGACGTCCCCCTGGCAGGTGCTGTCTGTAGATGGAAATGCGTTTGCTACTGGGGAAATCATCAGCAATAAAGAATCCGGTTTCGCTCAATTTCGCGCAGTCGGCGGCAGCTATGGTGTCATTCACCGCAATGACGGTTCAAACTACTACACCCTCCTCACGGCCTCGGGTGACCAGTACGGCACATGGAATTCCCTCCGACCCTACATATTGAACCTAAGCACCGGCGACACGACGATCGGTAACACGACAGCTCTCACAGTGAAGCATGCCGGCAACGTCGGCATCGGCACGACGTCACCGTCACGTAAACTCTCGGTCACTGACGCGGTGTCAACCGCTCAGCAGATGCTCGCATACGATACTTCCAACTTTGCCACATTGCTAGTCAATGCAACCGGCGACCTGGTTATCACAACCTCGGGTGGTGACATCACGCTCTCCGACGACAACCTCTTTGTCTGTCAGGGCGGCTCGTGTCCTACCACCACCGCAACCTCAACCGCCGGCAACCTCTTTGTCGAAAACGCGATACACATCGGTTCGGGTTGGTCTTTGCGTCAGATTGATGCCGACGAGCTCGGTCTCTACGACGTAGGCGGCTCGCTGATGGTTATCTTCGACGAGGGGACATAAAAATTATGTTGAGCGAACTTAAATACATACGTAATATTTTTATCCGGCTCGTACTCGGGTTCTTTTTCTTTACCTCTGTGTTTTTACTTCTGCCGGTCGAGTGGCTCGGCGGCAGCGTCGCCGAGTGGGTGATACAGGGCATCCGTGTGCAGTTT
>MEWW01000005.1:3849-36278 GCA_001775475.1 Candidatus Adlerbacteria bacterium RIFCSPHIGHO2_12_FULL_53_18
CCACTCTTGCCGTGCTGGGCCCCCTCGATGCCTTTTTTGCCCAAGCAACCGTTGCGGCATTTATGGCATGTCTCCTTTTAATCCCCATGTTGTTTATAGAGTTGTGGCGCTTTGCAGCGCCAGCGCTTACAGCCCGCGAGCGCCCCGCGCTCGCGGGCGGGCTCCTCGGCTCCCTGTTTCTCTCCGCCTTTGGCGCCTACTTTGCCTACGTCGTCTTAGTGCCGGTTATGTTTAATGAGCTCTTTGTCTTTGTGCCTGCAGGCGTTGAGGCAATTTTTAACCTCCAAAAAGTTGTGTCGCTCGTCGCAGGCTTTATCCTTGGCTGTGCGCTTATCTTCCTCCTGCCCTTGTTTATGATTCTCCTTACCTATATCGGCCTTATCCCGGCGCGTTTATGGGCCGCATACGCCCGCCCCGCCGTGTTGCTGGTCCTTATCGTATCTGCGATAATTACTCCAGACGGCAGCGGGGTGGGGATGATCTTACTTTCAATCCCTATTGCCGCACTGTATGCAGCAGGGTACGCAGGAGCAGAATTAACAACTAATAAATAACATATGTTTGGCTTAGGTATACCAGAAATCATATTGATAGCGCTCGCGGTCGGGATACTCTTCTTCGGCAGCAAAAAAATCCTCGAGCTCTCGCGTGCCGCAGGCCGCGTCTCGGGTGAGTTTAAGAAGGGCAGGGCGGATATAGAAAAAGAACTCAAGATGGGCGAGGAAGAAACAAAAAGCTAGATGAATTGGCGAAGGTTATTTAGACGCACTGGGAGTGCTATAAACGAGCGACGGCGCACGCTTATAAAACTTGCCGCTTTTGGCGGAGCGACATTTATCTTGGGTAAAGTGTTGGGGCCCTCCCTAAACCTTTTTGGCGGCAATATTGCAGAAGGCGAGATAACGGAGTTTAAAAACTTTCGTGTGGTCGACAACGACGAAGAGCTTGGCTTTTACGACAAGGTCGGCAACGAGATTTTGATTATTGAAAAAGAAAGTTGATATATGCGCATCTCACGAAGTCGCATCGACATGGAGGGCGCGCGCCTCGATATCGGGGGCAAGCATACAATCTGGATACCGGCTGGTGCTATGACGGCGCGCGCTACGAGCCCCGCAGGGACAAGCATCTATGACTCCGGCACCAGCGACGTTACCATTACAACACTTGCGTTTGACACCACCACCCAGGAGTACGCGCACTTTCACGTAGGGATGCCAAAGGGCTGGAACGAAAGCACGGTCACCTTTATTCCTTACTGGACAAACACGGCCGGCGCTTCAACCCAGACGGTCGTGTGGTCTCTTGCGGGCCGCGCTTTGGGAGACAGCGATGCGATAAACGGCGCCTTCGGCACCGTGCAGACCTCAACTGACACCTGGCTGGCGCAGAATGACCTCCACATCGGGCCAGAGTCTGCGGCTATCACGATCGGCAACACTCCGGCTGAGAATGACCTGGTGGTGTTTGAGGTGAGCCGCGTCGTCGGCTCCGACACCATGGCGGGTGACGCGCTGCTCATTGGCATCAAGCTCTTCTACACCATAACCACGTTCGCCGATAATTAAACAACCGCCATCATTTATGTTCAGAGTGAATCAGCTCAACGGGTTTGGGGTGGGGGCGGCGAAATCCATCTCGACTGCCAATACGGCGTCATGGAATGGAGCAAGCTCAACTATTACCATTCCGTCAGAAAAGTGGGCGGGAGACCTGTGCATTATTTTCAATTACGCCCAAGGCGGCACTCCCGCGACCGTCGTTCCCTCGGGCTTCACGAGCCTTGCCAATACATCCGGCTCCAACATCAAAATTATAGCGTCCGGTAAAGTGCTGAGCGGTTCTGAGACGACAGTGACCGGGATGACTGGTGACAATGATCAGGGTTGGGCGTGTCAATTATTCCGACCAACCGGCTTTGCGTTCTCGACATTCCCCGTGAATAGCTTGGTCTCAAGCAGTACGTCGGGCGATCCGCCAGCATTGACGGTAAGTGCGTCCGGTGCGGCGGTGCCGATTATCGTGCTTGCCCAAGCGCGGAGCAATACAGGAGGGTATACTATAGTTGATAGTCCCGTAATGACCCAAATTGGCGGCGATACTGCCCCGCAGGCTTTTTATACGATCTACGATTCAGGCGACACGCCACAAGATCACTCGCTCGATATGCCAGATGCTGGCAACCACAATCTCATACATGCCTTTTATCTAACATTCTAGTAATGAACGACTTCGTAAGTCGCACATTACTCCAGGAGGAACGATTGTACACCTTCCAACTCGACATCTTTTAGATACGAGGCAAGTGCTTGTTCGTAGTTGCCGAAGACGTCTTTGAATAGGGTAGTGGTAATGACCGAAGGAAAATTCTTTTTGCCGCAGTAGTCGAGGTAGCTCGACCAGCGATATTGTCTTAGGTGTGTAAGCGCGCGAGCGGCGCTTGCAATGCGCCGCTCGCGCCACGCCGCTGTTTCTTTAAGCATGTGGAGCGGGTTAAGGTGCAGGTAGTGCAAAATATGTAAAAAGTGCGCGTCTGAAGAAATGAGTACCCTTTTTGTTCTTCCTTGAAAGAGTGTGCCGCTTCGATGGTATTTCTCGTTGAAGTATTTTGCATACCCGATGTTTAACTTTCTGATGAATTTCGTAATGCCTCCATCTACTCGTTCGGAGAGCAAAAGGTGGTAATGGTTTTTCATCAGGCACCATCCGTGTATGTCTACTAATAATGAACGACTTCGTAAGTTGCTCATATTTGAACGTGATGTGTTTTGCGCCGCCTTTTCGTCATTAAATTCGAATAGGTCGTGTACAAAGCGCGCCCTATCCTGAGAGTCTTCAAAGATGGTGCGCTTGTCCACCCCGCGATTTAGCGCATGCCAGAGCTCCATGCCTCTATTTTAGCATGAACGACTTCGTAAGTCGTTCATGCTGTGCACATGGAGCGTGACGAGGAGACAGGGTAAAATAAGATCATGCAGAAGCTCTGGCATTTTCTACAATACAACAACGCTATACCCATAGCGCTCTTTATCCTGTTTGGCGGCACAGGCGCGGTGTTTGCCGCAAGCCCGGAAGCGCGCGAGGCAATCATATCGTCCGAAGAAACAGTACAGAGCGTAGACAACACCTATATCGTGGGTGCCAACTTGAACAACTACAACTTCGGCCTCCGGATAGCTGACGTGCGAGAGGACGAGGAGATGTACTACATCACCTACAGCTACAGCACTATCTCTATAGTCGACTATGTGTGGCGGGAAGTCGCGGCGACCAAGACTCTCGAGTTTTCTAAAAAGGAACTAACGGGGCGGGACCTCGGCCTCTTTGTCGCAAAACAGTTGGGTGAGGAAATGACGGCGCAGCTTGCATACCTCACCGAAGTGCAAAAGAGTGAGCGGGAAAAGGGTGCAGCGCTCAAAGTGATTGCAACTGAGTACTCGGGCTTAATCGGTCGTATGCTGAACCCGACAGAGAAAGTGTTTGAGGGTTACGAGCCGGTGGTTGAGGAATTACCAGTTGAGAGTGGAGCTGCCGCGACAGCGCTTGCACTTCCGAACGCGACTTCTACGCCATCGCAGGTAACTGAAGAAGATATCGCGCGCATGGTGGCCGCCGCAGTGGCGCAAGCGCTCGAGGAGCAAGGTCAACTAACATCATCTACAGAAGAGTCACTGGCTCCTCCGACGGGCGAGGAGTCCGATCCAGTTTCAGACCCAAATGCAACTACTACGCCTGTAACGACCGAGCCCGACTCGGCGTCCGCCACGACAACACCGCCTACTCCTGACCCAGACCCAGCGACTTCAACTCCTCCAATTCCTGATCCGGAACCCGAACCAGAGCCAACTCCAGAACCAGAGCCAGAGCCGGAACCAACGCCAGAGCCCACACCAGAACCTAACCCTGCGCCGGCAGAGTAGCTTTGTTGATAAAGCCCTCCACACTATCTAACTTTGGCGCGATCCACAAGGTATACTAATGTCTATGGTACGCGTTGGGATAAACGGATTTGGCCGAATTGGCAGAGCTTTTTTTCGTGCCGTTTACTCCGAGCAAAGTCGAGGAGCGGGGGAGATTGAAATCGTTGGGATTAATGACTTGGGTGATGCCCAAAATCTCGCCTATCTTCTGCAGTATGACAGTGTGTATCGCGCTTTCCCACACAAGGTGCGTGCGGAAAACGGCGGGCTCACGGTAGGCGACAAGCGTGTGCACTTTAGCAGCGAAAAGGATCCTGCCAAACTCCCGTGGCGCGAACTTAATGTTGATGTGGTTATCGAGAGTACCGGCGTGTTTGAAAGTTATGAAAAAGCGAGTGTGCATATTATTGCGGGCGCAAAGCGGGTCGTTATTACCGCACCGGTAAAGGACGAAATGGAAGGCGCGGCAACGGTGTTGATGGGCGTAAATGAAGAAAAACTTCAAACCTGTACCATAACCTCCAACGCCTCATGCACAACTAACGCAAGTTCGCCCCTTATCGCGATTCTTGATGAAAAGATCGGCATAGAAAAAGCACTTTTAAACACCACCCACGCCTACACCGCAACGCAGGAGCTTGTCGACGGGCCGGTTAAGGGAACGGACCTGCGCCGCGGCCGTGCCGCGGCGCAAAACATCACGCCGTCCTCGACCGGTGCCGCGGTTGCGGTCACCAAAGCGTACGAAGCGCTTGATAAAAAGTTTGACGGCATTTCTTTGCGCGTACCGGTGGTGGCAGGCTCTATTGCCGACATCACGTTTGTGGCAAAGCGCGAGACAACGCGGGAGGAAGTAAACCAGATTCTTAAAGCCGCAGCACTTGAGGAGCGCTGGAAAGGGATTTTTGATGCAAGCGAGGAGCAGCTGGTCTCCTCCGACATCATCGGCAACCCGCATGCATCAATAGCCGACCTCTCGATGACGCGCGTTATCGGCAACCTGGTTAAGGTTTTGGGTTGGTACGACAACGAGATGGGGTACGCACACACACTCGTACGGCACGTAAAAGCAGCCGGTTCTTATATCAAGGTTTAACCTTGCTACGTTATGAAAATATACCTTGCCTCTGACCACGCCGGATACGAACTCAAAGAAGCTCTAACGCCGTTTTTGCGCGAGCGCGGGTTTGAGGTTGAGGATGTAGGGCCAACCGTGTTTGATCCGGAAGACGATTACCCCGATTACATCCTCCCTATGGCCGCAAAAGTGGCTGAAGACAAGGGTTCTTTCGGGATTGGGATCGGGGCATCGGGACAAGGAGAGGCCATGGTTGCAAATCGAATCAAAGGGGTGCGTGCTGCCGTGTACTACGGATCCCAAGATAACATCTTGACATTATCGCGCGAGCATAACGATGCCAATATTTTATGTTTAGGCGCGCGCTTTATGTCTATAGAGGAAGCGAAAGGCGCGGTGCTGCTATGGCTTCAAACTCCATTTAGTGGCGAGGAGCGGCACGCGCGCCGCATCAAGAAAATCGACGGCTGAGTATGGTAGAGATTATTCCGGCGTCAATGCCAAAAAGTTTTGCCGAGCTCGAAGTGCTGGTCGGGCGCGTGCACGGCTTTGCAAAAAAAGTCCAGGTAGACGTGGTTGACGGCCGCTTTGCAAAGCACAGCTGGTTCTCTCCGAAGACTTGGCCGTACAAAGACCGTTCAAGTTTTGACAAAATTGTCGAAGAAGAAAAAGGGCTGCCATTTTGGGAGGAGATTACCTACGAGTTTGACCTTATGATTGAACATCCGCTTGAGGAAGTGATGAACTTTGTTCGTGCTGGTGGCACGCAGATTGTAATCCACGCAGGTGCACCCGGTGCCGCCCTGGGTCTACAAAAACTCGTAGATGTGCGCCAGAGCGATGACGGCGCATTTACAATAACGACCGGGCTTGCACTTCTCCCCGATATGCAACCGGATGTGCTCGAGCAGTTTGATGCGCTTTACGATTATGTGCAGGTGATGGGCATCAACAGAGTGGGCCGCCAGGGCGAGCCGTTTGCGCCGCAGTCATTGGCGCTCATCGAACGCCTGCGCAAACGCTACCCGGACATCACGATACAAGTAGATGGCGGCGTCACTATGGAGACCGCACGCCGGTTGGTGCAGGCGGGTGCTAACCGGCTCGTAGTGGGGCATGTGATTTTAGCTGCGGATAATCCCGAAGAGGCCTATAACGCGTTGTATACTGAAGCAAATGTCGGTCAGTGACAAAGAAGTAGAAGTAATAGCAGAAAAGGCGCTGCAGATAAGGGAGACTATTATCGAGATGCTTGTGGCGGCCGGCTCCGGCCACACTGCAGGGCCCCTGGGCATGGCGGATATCTTTGCCGCCTTCTATTTTCATATTCTCAAGCACGACCCCAAGAACCCCGCATGGGAAGAGCGCGACCGCATGTTTCTTAGTAACGGCCACATCACACCGGTGAGATACGCCGCTATGGCGCATGCCGGCTACTTTCCGGTTGAAGAATGTTTAACCCTGCGCAAGTTCGGCACTCGCCTGCAGGGCCACCCCGAGCGCGAGCGGTTGCCCGGCGTTGAAACAACCTCGGGGCCACTTGGGTCGGGCTTGGGGCAGGCTGCCGGTTATGCGTACGGTGCGCGGATGGACGGCAAAAAATTTCGAGTGTATGGGCTCATGAGCGATGGCGAGCAAGATGCCGGAGCCACGTGGGAGGCGGCGATGTTTGCAGGCGCCAACAAACTCTCAAACCTCACAGCCGTTATGGACCGAAACAATATACAGATAAACGGCATGACGGAAAATGTCATGCCGCTTGAAAATATCGCGAAGAAGTACGAGGCCTTTAACTGGCATGTTATCGAGGTAGACGGCCACAACATCGAGGCGTTTTGCGACGCGGTAGACGAGGCGAAGGCAATATATGAGAAGCCGACCATCATTATTGCGCACACAATCCCCGGCAAAGGCATTAAAGAAATTGAGTTCGACTACCGCTGGCATGGCGCGCCTCCCGGCAAAGGCCCGACCGACAAGATCCCGGCAGAAAAACAAGGAGAGTACTTCTTAAAAGAACTGCGCACGCTGAGGGGCAAAATAAAAAGCGAGCACGAATAACTATGCTGAATCCCGCTGTAAAACTTGCATCAAATATCTTTGATAAGCCGGAGCAAAAGCCGACTAGAGACGGTTTTGGCGAAGGGCTCATAGAAGCAGGAGAGAAAGACAAGCGTGTAGTGGCGCTCTGTGCCGACTTGGCAGAAAGCACACGCATGCTGCCGTTTAAAGAAAAGTGGCCGAAGCGCTATGTCGAGCTCGGTGTTGCCGAGCAAAACCTGGCGACGGTCGCAAGCGGGCTTGCCAACTACGGAAAGATCCCGTTCATCGCCTCGTATGCCACCTTTAGCCCCGGCCGCAACAATGAGCAAATACGCACGAATATATGCATCAACAACGTGCCGGTCAAAATCGTGGGGAGCCACGCCGGAGTCTCTGTCGGCCCAGACGGGGCGACACATCAGGCGCTTGAAGACATGGCGCTCATGCGCGTGTTGCCGCGGATGACCGTGATCTCGCCCTGCGACTCTGAAGAGGCGCGCAAAGCAACACTCGCCGCCGCCGCTCACAACGGGCCCGTGTATCTGCGTCTGGCTCGTGAAAAAACTCCGGTTATGACCACGGCGGCAACACCGTTTGAGTTAGGCAAGGCACAAGTGATGTGGCAGCCACAGGACAAGCGTAAGAACCCGGATGTCGCTGTGTTTGCCACGGGGCCCTTGGTGCACAATGCACTCGTTGCGGCGAAAACACTTGAGGAAAAATTTGCAATCGTTGTGATAAACATCCATACCGTTAAACCTCTCGATACAAAGACTGTTACGCAGTGGAGCAAAAAAGCCGGAGCGGTCGTTACTGTTGAAGAGCACCAGATTGCAGGAGGCCTGGGGAGTGCCATTGCCGAGGTGTTGGCTGCGCAGGCGCCCGTGCCGCAGGAGTTTATCGGCGTCAAAGACCAGTTTGGACAGTCGGGCGAGCCAGGGGAGCTTATCGCGCACTACGGCATGGATGTCCCGCACATAACTGCAGCGATTACCAAAGTGGTGAAGCGCAAAAAGTAACTTGGCATGATGTTTTTAACCTACCAGAAGAAGACCTTGCGCGCGCGGATCAATACGTGGCTTGGCACGGTGCTCTTGGCAAGCGTGGCGCTGTGGGCCGGACTTGTAATATGGAATGCTGCCACGGGAGAAAATGCGATAGTGAAGGCGTTTACGAAAGTGGTAGAACAGCGAACGGTCCTGGAGGACTAGCCAAGTTTTTTTCAAGTTGCTCGCGCGTTAAGAGGCCCTTCTGCGCGCCGATTTCTTGCAGCACGGCCGAGGCGTTGATGGCGCCCCACTGCAGCGCCTCGCCTAAGCTCTTGCCAAGTGCCAATGCAACCGTAGTTGTCGAGGCAAAGGCGTCTCCCGCGCCGGTAATTTCAAAGGGCGCTCTAGGGTCCGGGTAGCGCGGTGTATGAAGCATGACACCGGCCTCGTCTATAGCGTACGCGCCTCTGGCATCGTCGGTTAAGACCACGATCTTGGGCCCGAGGTTTTTAAGCTGCCGCAGCATCTCGCGCAGGTCGGTGCCGGTGGGGAGAGAGAGGATCCGCTCGGCCTCCTGTTTGTTGCAGAAAAAGATCTCTGAGCGCTCATACATATCTTTGAGCGCTTGTGCACCCAGCTTCATCTGAAAAGTCCCCGGCTGAAAGGCAAGTTTAGTCTCTGGCACAGTTTTGAACCACTCCATAAGCGACTGATGGTAAGGCAAGGAGTTTTGGGCGAGGGAAGAGAGATAGACCCACTTCGGGGGCTCCATGATCTTCGGTACTGTGTAGCTATATTCTTCGTGCTTTACCAAAATAGTGCGTTGGTCTTCGTACCACAGCACGTAGTGGTAGTTAGTAATCTTGCCGGCCTCGGTCACTATGTAATCGGTGATCACTTTTTCCTGCTTTAAGACCTCAAGACACTCTGTGCCGTAGCGGTCATCACCGACATAGGCGCGCAGGGCCGAAGTAAGCCCTAGCCGTGCTGCGGCAACCGCGGCATTGCTGGCGTTGCCTACTGCCGCCACAAGGGTCGCAGACTCGTAGGGGATTTTGTCGCCCCAGCGCATGCAGATTTCGCAGTCCTCGTCGTTGATATTGCAGTGGACGCGGGCGTCCTTGAGGCGGATAAACGGCTCGGTGACAATGTCACCCACCGCAAAAAAATCTAGTTGTGCCATGCATCTATTGTAATACAAGAAAAATGCCCGCCCCCAAAAAACGCAGGGAGCGGGCACTTTGGCGCCGTGAAGTACAACAGAAGATAGTTCAGCCCGGGAGCTCAATGCCAGCGGGCCAGCTGCCCTTGACGTTGGTGAGCCGCTTGCAGTGGTAGTACTGGCCGGTCTCGGGGAGATACAGGCACTTGGTCGGGCAGCCGTCGATCATCACCTCGACCCAGTAGCTCTGCGGGGCCTCGGTGCAATTGGTGCAGCCGACCTTTTTCTCCGGCCGATCGTTGTCACTTTCGCGACGCGGCGGATTCGACTTCTTGGGCGGCTTCTTATGGTGCTTCTTGCCACTCCATTTCTTGCCGTGGCCCCACTTTTTTTCGCCATGCTTCTTGCCCCAGCCTTTGCCGCCCCAGTCGCCACCATGCTTCTTGCCACCCCACTTCTTTTCGCCATGCTTCTTGCCGCCGCGCTTGCTCTTGTCGCGGTCGCGCTTGCCGCCTGCCCAGGCGTCGATATCAAACAGGTCTCCCAAGCTCTGCCAGGTGGCGCTCGCGTTTGCGGCAAACACGCGCACCTGCTCAGTATTGGACGTGAACGTCATGGCGCCGATCGCCACAACAAGGCCTGCCAATACAGGCAGGAATGATCGAAGTCGCATTTTCGACCTCCTCTTCGTTGGTCGTTGGTTGATGGATTACTGCACGAAGGTGAACTGGTTTAAAGAACTTATAAGCCCTTGTTTCCCAGTCCAAGTACTTAATCCCGAGTCTAGCATGAGTCTCCGGCCTGTAAAGCATGGCCAAAGTGGTACAATATCCTCATGCAAACACTGCGCGAGGCTATTGATGAGTATAAAAAGGCAGGGAAGGCAATTGGGCACTTTAACTTCTCCGACTCCAATCAGCTTAAAGCTATTGCCGAGGCAGGGAAGGAGACAGGACTCCCCGTTATTGCAGGCTTGTCAGAAGGCGAGCGGGATTTCTTTCCCCTCGTGCACGCTCGTGCAATCATCGACCAGTACCAAAGCCAGGGCATACAGATATATTTGAATGCTGACCATACTTACAGCACAGAAAAGGTCCAGCGGGCGATTATTGCAGGTGTCGACTCTGTGGTGGTCGACGGCGCCAAGCTCGACTTTGACGGCAATGTCTCCTTTGCCAGTGCTTCGGTTAAATACGCCCGCACAAGCGGCCGTGACGTGGTGGTGGAGGGCGAGCTTGGATACATCGGCACATCGTCTAAACAGCTCGACGAACTGCCGGAGGGTGTAACCGAGGCAAATATTACAACGGTTGAAGATGCAAAGAAGTTGGTTGAGGCAACGGGGATAGATTGCCTGGCACCGGCAGTGGGCAATGTCCACGGGATGCTTAAAAGCGCTGCCGAGCCTCGCCTCCACCCAGACCGAGTTAAAGAAATTGCCGACGCAACCGGCCTGCCGCTTGTGTTGCACGGCGCGTCGGGTAATACGGAAGAAGATATTAAAGCGTGCATCGCAACTGGAGTTGCGGTGGTGCATATAAACACCGAGCTCCGGGTTGCCTACCGCGACGCCCTACGTGCCTCGCTCGCAAGCGATGAAACTACGCCCTACAAATTCCTCGACCCGGCAGTGGTTAAAATGAAAGAATATATAGCTCAAAAACTGTTGCTTTTCGCCGGAAAGTAGGTTAAAGTGCTCGGGCAACAATATATGGAACTCACGGTAGAAAAGCGCGATATTAAGGCTTCTCCTAACACCCTCCGCCACAAGGGGGTGCTTCCCGCGGTTATTTACGGCCGCAAAGAGGAGTCGACCCCAATCTCAGTAGACCGCAAGACTTTTGAAAAAGTCTTCCACAAGGCGGGCGAGTCGACCGTGATTACGCTCAAAGGTCTTGGCTCGGACAAAGACGCGCTCATCCACGAGGTTTCGGTGCACCCGGTAACCGGCGAGACGCTTCATGCCGACTTTTATGCAATCGCCGCAGGGCAGACCGTTACCGTGTCGGTACCTTTTGAATTCGTGGGCGAGTCGCCGGCTGTTAAAGACCTTGGCGGCATTTTGACCAAGGTTATGCACGAGCTCGAGATCGAGTGTGTGCCGAAGGACCTTCCGCACTCAATTGTGGTAGATGTGACCAATCTCGCCACGCTTGAAGACCAGATAAAAATTAAAGATCTCGCAATCCCGGCTTCGGCAAAGGTAACTATTGATATGGACGAGGTGGTGGCGATGATCTCTGTTGCCAAAGAAGAGCCTGTTGAGGAAGTGGCGGCAGACATCACCGCGATCGAGATTTCCGAAGAGCGCGGCAAGAAAGAAGAGGAGGGCGAAGCAGGCGCCGCTCCAGCCGCCGAGGCTCCCAAGGCAGCCAAAGAAAAGAAAGAGTAATCAAAACCCGGGGATTCCCGGGTTTTTCAGTTCCAATGGAGAAAAATTTGAAAATAAAGACTCCTGATAAGCACACTATCTACGGGACTTTACGGCTGCCGGATAAAGGGAAGGCAAAGACGCTCGTGGTACACGTGCACGGGCTTACGGGGAGCCCGAACGAGCACTTTCATTACAACGGTGCGCGCTATTTTACCAAGCGCGGGCTCGCTTCATTTCGCTTCGGTCTCTATTTTGACGCGCCTGGTGCGAGACAGCTCCAGGAGTGCGGCATCTCTACTCATGCCAAAGACCTAAACACGGTTTTGAAGTTTTTTAGGAAGAAGTATAAAAAGATTTTTGTGATAGGGCACAGCCTAGGCGCGGCTACGGTGCTCTCATCCGATCTCTCATTCCTAGACGGCATTATCTTGTGGGACGGTACTAAGAGCATCAGAGGGCCAAAGAGAAAAGATTTTGTCTACAGCAAAAAGCTCGATGCTTATATCCTCGACTGGAGAATGCAGACCATTATGAGCAAAAAGATGTATAAGGAGTGGGCAGAGTTTCCTCTGCCCAAAGATGCGACCAAAAACCTCACCAAGCCCCTTAAAGTTATTGTCGCCGGGGTGGGTAGGTTGATTGACGCAGGGAAGGACTATTACAGAAGTGCTAAGGGTCCAAAAGAATTTGCCACTATTAAAGGCGCAGGTCACACCTTTAACGAAGACGGTACCGAAGAAAAACTCTTTGCCGAGACCTACTCGTTTGTAAAAAAATATTCGAAGTAATAATTATGAAATTTGGACACATCGGTTTTGCGGTTAAGGACTTCCAAAAAAGTAAGGAGTTTTATGTTAAGGCCCTTGCACCTGTCGGCTTAACACAGCATAGAGAAAAAGAAAATTCCGCTCACTTTGGCGCAGGCGACGGTAGGACTATGTTTTATATACATACGCGCTCTGCACCACCAGGACCTATACACCTAGCTTTTGAGGCCGACACGCGCGAACAAGTAGATGAGTTTTATAAAGTTGCATTAGCAGCGGGCGGCAAGGATAATGGTGCGCCGGGTGTGCGTGAACATTACAGTCCTACTTATTATGCAGTGTTTGTTATAGACCCAAACGGACATAACATTGAAGCAGTGTGTCGAACGTAATCATGGATTACTCCAGCTCTGATTTTTACTGTGACGTGGCGCTTAAAGGAACGGTACCGCTTCAGAAAGAATACGAAAGCGAGCAGGTCTTAGCCTTTCATCACACTAAACCGCACTGGCCGGTGCATATTGGGGTAGTGCCCAAGAAGCACATTGATTCATTTACTACGATCGGCTCGGAGGATATGCTGATAGTGAAGGAGCTCTTGGATGTTTTGAAAACGCTGGGCGCAAAGGTGGAAAAGGAGTATGGGGCCGCGCGCATCCTAACTAATTTAGGTAAGTACCAAGACTCCAAACACCTCCACTTCCACATCACGAGCGGGGAGTCACTTAGGTAATTTTTAACTAGTTATATTTAAACAACATGACCAAGAGTCCATATCTAAACGCCCTTTTGGCAGGGCTCTATATTATCGGCATCGTGTTTCTTATCAGTGCACTTGCCAAGCCCAACACACCGGACAACGAGACGCTACTCGTGCCTATGATGATGCTCTCGCTCTTTGTGCTCTCGGCGGCTGTGATGGGATTCTTGTTTGTTGGAGAGCCACTCATGCTCTACCTCGACGGCAAACGAGAGGAGGCGGTGAAATTTTTCTTAACCACCGTGGCCACCTTTGCAGTGATTACTGTTTGTATTTTTGCAGCAGTTTTTTACGTTGTATAAAAAGATACCGGCGCCTAAAAGGCGCCGGGTAAAACTTTGCAGAACTGGGGTCAGCTACTGGCAATTGCCGATAATCGCCACCTCCGCGTGTTTCGGGATACAGGTCAAAAGCTCTGCGGCCGCCGCTACGTCTGCATGTGTAATCGGCCCCTTCTCTTTTCGAATCTCAATAGCGATGATCCCTTGGTAGAGATTCTTCTCGAACCATTGGAACGTCACCACGCAACTGACAAAATTTTGTCCCCCAGCTATTTCTCCGAGGGTCACGACTTCATTTACCGCTAACTTAGCCATCGGCCCTCTCCTCTCGTGTGCTTTGTAGGACTATACAGGGTAACGTACAGGGTAACGGGTTAAAAGCCAAAAATAGTCACCAAGGCGTTTTTGTGGTATGGTTGAAGTACGCCCGAGGGGCATTTTTTTATGGATATTCGCAACATCGCCATTATTGCGCACGTAGACCACGGCAAGACCACCTTGACCGATGCTTTGCTGCGCCAAACAGGTGTGGGGGTGGAAGGGGTCTCCATGGACTCCAACGACCTCGAGCTTGAGCGCGGCATCACTATTTATGCAAAAAACGCGGCCGTTTTTTACAAGGATACGAAAATCAACATCGTAGACACTCCCGGCCATGCCGACTTCGGCAGTGAAGTCGAGCGCGTGCTACGTTCTATCGACTCGGTGCTGCTCGTTGTGGATGCGCAGGAGGGACCGATGCCCCAAACCCGCTTTGTATTAAAGAAGTCGCTCGAGCTCGGCCTCAAACCTATCGTTGTAATAAACAAGATAGACAAGCCTGCCGCCGACCCGGCAAAGTGCGAAGAAGCAGTACTTGAGCTTTTTTTGGAGCTTGGTGCCTCCGACGAGCAGTCGAACTTCCCGGTTGTCTACTCTATAGGCCGGCAGGGGATTGCCAAAAAGAAACTCGAAGACGATTCAAAAGATCTTACGCCGCTGCTTGAGACTATCCTCGAGCATGTTAAGCCTGCTTCCACTGCAGAGCAGGAAGCAAAGCCCTTGCGCGCTCAGCCGTTTAACCTCGGGTACGACAACTTCCTCGGCCGCTTGGCGGTGGCGCGTATTTATGAAGGCTCTGTTAGCGTCGGAGCCCAGGTGTTTGTAAAGAACCCCGGCAAAGAACCCCGTGCGGCAAAAGTGACTAAACTTTTTTCGTTCAAGGGGCTCGAGCGGGTTGAGACGCAAGAGGCGCATGCCGGCGACATTGTGATGGTTGCGGGTCTTGGGGCAATTGATATCGGCGAAACTATCTGTGCTGTGGCCGACGCGGAGCTTCTGCCGGTGATTGCGGTTGATGAGCCGACCATCGCCCTTAACTTTTTGGTCAACAGCTCGCCGTTTGCCGGGCGCGAGGGCAAGTTTGTCACCTCGCGCCAGATCCGCGAACGTTTGGAGAGGGAACTCGAGGTCAACGTGGGGTTAAAGATTGATTTTGCGAGCCCCGACGCATTTAAGGTGTATGGTCGGGGTGAACTCCACATCTCGATTTTGCTCGAGCACATGCGCCGCGAGGGTTACGAGGTGCAGGTCTCTCAGCCGCAGGTTATTTTGCATACGGCCGCTAGTGGTGAGGTACTCGAACCATTTGAAGAAGTAGTTATCGATACCCCGCAAAGCTACCAGGGCGCTATTATCGAGCGTCTCGGCATGCGCAAACTTGTGCTCAAAGATGTTAAACAGCACAGCGACTCTGTGCGCTTGATTTTTGAAGGCCCAACACGAGGGCTCCTCGGCTATCGCAGCCAGTTTGTACTCGACACCAAGGGCGAGGGGATTATCTCCAGCCGCTTTATCGAGTTTCGCCCGTACGTTGGCGAGATACAGAAGCGCGTTGTGGGCTCGATGGTCTCGATGATTGCCGGCAAGGCGCTTGGCTTTGCCTTGTGGAACCTCCAGGACCGCGGTGTTTTGTATATTGCGCCTGCCACCGAGGTGTACGAGGGCATGGTTCTCGGCAACACTTCCAAAGGCGAGGAGATGTACGTCAACCCGACCAAGGGCAAACAGCTGACCAACATGCGCGCAAGCGGCTCTGACGAAGCTATTAACCTAGTGCCCCCGTTTGTGCTCTCGATCGAGCGCGGGCTTGAGGTCATGAGCGAAGACGAATATCTCGAAGTGACGCCAAAATCAGTCCGCCTCCGCAAGCAAGTCCTTACCAAAAACATGCGCGACCGCAACGCCTAGTTGACAGAATATTGAGATTAGTATATAGTTATCACGTTACTCACTATCTCCTGGTTTTAAGGCTTTTTTAGCTCTCCGAAACTTCGAGACTAAAGCTAAAAGCATGCCTCAAAAGCGTTTTTCTAATAGCCGGCCTCATGGCGGGTCCCGCCCCTTTAACAAGCACTCGCGTGGTGGTTTTTCCCGTCGCCCTTCTGGCGGCAACCGGCCCCAGGGCTCGCAGTTCATCCACCCCTCTAAGTTTGTAAACAAAGCGGTCATTACCGAAGAGGTGGAGCACTTTGTGCCTGAACATCAGTTTACAGACTTTGCGATAGGCGATGCGTTGAAGCGCAGCGTCGTTGCCAAAGGCTACACCGCGCCGACGCCGATTCAGGACCGTACTATCCCGCATGTGCTCAAAGGACAGGACGTAGTTGGTATCGCCAACACCGGCACCGGCAAAACGGCGGCATTTCTTATCCCACTTATCGACAAGGTGGTTAAAAACCCCAAGGAGCAAGTGCTTGTTATCGTACCGACGCGCGAACTCGCGCTCCAGATCGACAGTGAGCTTAAGTCGCTCACCCGCGGCATGAAGATCTTTTCTGTCTGCGTAGTAGGCGGCGCATCCATCGTGCCGCAGCTGAGAGCGCTTCGCTACAAGAACAACTTTGTTATAGGCACTCCCGGGCGCCTCAAAGACCTTATTGAGCGCAAAAGTATCCGGCTCAATGATTTTGCAACTCTTGTGTTGGACGAAGCCGACCGCATGCTCGACATGGGCTTCATCAACGACATGCGCTACGTGATTAAAGGGATGCCTGTGGTGCGCCACACGCTCTTTTTCTCCGCAACGATTACACGCGAGGTAGAGGGCTTGATTTCAGAATTTCTTAAAGAGCCCGTACGCATCTCGGTTAAAACCGGCGACACAGCAAAGAACGTCGACCAGGATGTGGTAAAAATGGAGGGCAAACAGAAGCTCGATATCCTCCACGACCTCCTCAACCAAAAAGAGTTCAGCAAGGTGCTTGTCTTTGGCCGCACCAAGCACGGGGTAGAAAAGCTTTCAAAAATGCTCATTGACCGCGGCTTCAAAACCGAGTCTATTCACGGCAACAAGAGCCACGGCCAGCGCCAGCGCGCACTCAAGAGCTTTAAAGACAATCAGGTACAGGTACTTATTGCGACCGACGTAGCAGCACGTGGGCTTGATATCGACGGCATCTCACACGTTATTAACTACGACCTGCCGACAACCTACGATGACTATGTACACCGCATCGGCCGCACCGGCCGCGGCACCAAGCGCGGAAAAGCGCTCACTTTCGTAGATTAGAGCCTGGCCGGTACGTAAGGTTGGCTACGCTCGGCCGTCTGGTAAAATACAAGGACATGAGGGCTATGGGGCGATCATTTCTGGTATTTGGTTTTACACTTGCCGCGATAGCGGCGAGTGCACTTTACGTGCCCGAAGCGCCTCAGGCGGAGGCCCAAGCGCTTACCGAAGAGGATAAGGCGCGGCTGCGGGCCGAGTACGACCAGCTCCAACAAGAGATTGCGGAGTGGCAAAAGGTGTTGGACGAAACGAAGCAGAAGAAGAATACTCTCCAAGGCGATGTCACGGTACTCAACGCGCAGATCAAAAAAGCCGAGGCGGAAATCCGCCAGCGCACCGGCACCATCAACCGCCTCGCAGGCGAGATTAATGAAAAGGTTGAACATATCTCCGAGCTGGAGGAGCGGCTTGAAGCCGGCCGCACCTCGCTTGCACAGCTTCTCCGGGAGAAACACGAACAAGAGACAACGCCGCTTGCGGTGATGCTACTCTCTGCGTCCAACGTGTCGGACTTTTTTTCCACCGTTGACGCGATAGACGTCATCAACCGCGATCTGCAGGTGCACTTTAACGAGCTGCGCGGCGTAAAGCAGGAGACCGAAAAGGAGAAGGACGAGCTCGACCAGAAGAAAAATCAGGAGCTCGACGCCAAGTACGAAGTAGAGGTTAAAAAAGATCAGGTTAAAAAAGACGAGGTCGAGAAGCAGAAACTCCTCGACGTCACTAAAAAAGACGAGGCCTCCTACGCGCAAATCTTGGCCGAGCGGCAGAAGCGCGCTGAGGCTATACGCACGGCTCTCTTCGAGCTTCGCGATGCGCAGGGCATTCCGTTTGCGACTGCGCTCGAGTATGCAAGCCAGGCTTCTGCGGCAACGGGCGTCAGGGCCGCGTTTATCCTCGGGATTTTGCGGCAGGAGTCTAACCTCGGCGTCAACGTTGGGCAGTGCTACTTGGTTAATGCCGACACCGGGGCCGGCAAAGGCAAAAACACGGGTACGCCCTTTAACAACGTGATGCATCCAACGCGCGACGTGCCGGTCTTTTTGGAGCTTGCAAAGCGGGTGGGTTTTAATGCGTACTCGACGCCGGTCTCGTGTCCGCAGTCTATCGGCTACGGCGGCGCTATGGGCCCCTCGCAATTTATCCCCTCAACCTGGGTGACCTATGAGGGGAGGATTGCCTCGACAGTGGGAGCTGGAGCGGCCAACCCGTGGGACCCGAAACACGCCATCACCGCAACCGCGCTCTTTCTGAAAGATCTCGGCGCCGGAGCGGGGGGCTACAGTGCCGAGCGCGAGGCCGCCGGCCGCTACTACGCAGGGGGCAACTGGGCGACCCTGGGGCTCGGCTATGCAGGGAGCGTCCTTGCCTTTGCACAGAAGTACCAGGAGGACATCGACTTTTTGAAGGACAACTGAGAAGAGCTACGCAAAAGTCCTTCGTTCCGGGGAGATGAACGGCACCCCTTCGCGAAGGACTTTTGCTTCGCTAGAGTGGTATTGCAAGTGCTAGATTTCTGGGTTATATTGACCAGCGTGAAAACCGAAACCCACCCAACCTATTTTCCTAATGCAAAGGTCACCTGCGCCTGTGGCCAGACTTTTTCTGTGGGCTCAACTAAAGAGAACATCGAGGTGGAAATCTGCTCTAACTGCCACCCTTTCTACACGGGCAACGATAAACTGATGGACACCGCCGGCCGGGTGGAGAAATTCAAGGCCCGCCGTGCTGCAGCCTCTACAAAAGCAAAGAAGTCGAAGTAAGGGCTTCGCAAAAACCTTCGCTCAGGGGAGATAAACGGCACCCCTTCGCGAAGGTTTTTGCTACGCTACAATTGAGTATATGGATTTAAGTAAATACAAAAACAACCCTAAAACCGCGTATCTCGCCGCGGCCCTTGAACATATCCAAAACGAGGCTGACAAGCTGGAGATGATTAAACAAATGGACGAGATTCTCGCTGGGGATGCGGTTGAAGAAGAGTTTCCAAATGAGGTGGTTATGGAGGTGCGCGCGGGTGTGGGCGGGGAGGAAGCGGCGCTTTTTGCCGAGGAGCTCGCGCACATGTACATGGCTTACGCCACCAGCCAGGGCTGGGGCTCGCGCATGCTTGCAGAGTCTAAGTCGGACCTTGGCGGCTACAAAGAGGCGAGCGTCGAGATAAAAGGCAAAGGCGTCTACAAGCGCTTGCGCTATGAGACCGGCGTGCATCGGGTGCAGCGCGTGCCGGCAACAGAGAAATCTGGCCGCATCCACACCTCAACCGCTTCGGTCGCGATACTGCCTATACGCAAAAAGCCGAAGGTGGAGATCAACCCCGGCGACATCGACATGGAGTTCTCACGTGCAGGCGGCGCGGGCGGTCAAAACGTCAACAAGGTTGAGACCGCCGTGCGGCTTATACACCGCCCGACCGGCCTCGACGCGCGCTCGCAGAGCGAGCGCTCCCAGGCGCAAAACCGCGAACAGGCGATGGCCGTGCTTGTGGCTAAAGTGGAAGCGCTGGAGGAGGAGAAATCCAATGCCGCGCATGCAGCCGAGCGCAAAGACCAAATAGGCACCGCCGACCGCTCGGAGAAAATCCGCACCTACAACACGCTCCAAGACCGAGTGACCGACCACCGGGTTAAGGAGAGCTGGCACAACTTGCCCGCGATTTTCGCCGGCGGGATAGACCCCATCCTCAATGCGCTTGCCCCGTTAGAAAGCAAACGATCCAATAATTGACTTGGCGGTATTGCAGTTCCCAAACTTTCTAACGGGGCTTGCCGAGGGGCGGAAGTCGTGATACCTTAGAGCGCACTGCAGGGTTATGCAGAAGGAACAGATGATAGAGAAACTTTTTGCCGTTGGAGCACACTTTGGATACGCACCGTCACGCCGGCATCCGTCGGCCGCGCCTTTTATATTTGGCACCAAAGGAGGTACCGAGCTTTTTGATTTGGAAAAGACCGCCGCGGTGCTTGAAGAGGCACTTTCTTTTGTAAAAACGCTGGCGGGAGGGCGCAAAACAGTGCTCTTTGTCGGCGGCAAGGCCGAGGCAAAAGAGACCATAAAAAGAGTTGCAGAGCGGCTCAACCAGCCGTACGTCGCATCGCGCTGGATAGGTGGTACGCTCACTAATTTTTCTGAAATCCGCAAGCGTTTGAACCGCCTCGCAGAGTTGACCCAAATGCGGGAGAAGGGCGAGTTGCAGAAGTTTACCAAGCGCGAGCGCCTGCTTATCGACCGTGAAATAGGGGTACTGGAAGAGATGTTCGGCGGCATCAAAGGTCTGCAAAAAGCTCCCGACGCACTTGTGGTTGTGGACCCTAAAAAAGAGTCGGGTTCAGTGGCCGAGGCGAAACAACTCAATATCCCCGTCATTGCACTTCTTAACTCCGACTGTGACCGCTCGCAGATTACACACGCGATCCCCGGCAACGACGCATCGATAGAGACGATCCAATTTATACTCGACGAGATAGGCAAAGCCTACGAGCAGAATCTGGGTCCCGCACCTGCGGTAGAAAAGCAAAATGGCGGTAACTAGCGAGCAGGTAAAAGAACTGAGAGATAAAACAGGCGTCTCCGTCATGGAGTGCAAGAAGGCGCTCACAGAGGCAGAGGGCAATATGGACAAAGCGTTACAGATTCTTTCTGCGCGCGCTGCCCTGGCCGCAGGAAAAAAGGCCGACCGTGCGCTCGGAGCCGGCACCGTAACTTCTTACATACACAATACGGGGGCTGTTGGAGCGCTTGTCATGCTCTCTTCAGAAACTGACTTTGTTTCAAAAAATGAAGAGTTTGTGGCGCTTGCGCGCGACATTGCTATGCACGCCGCGGCAATGAAACCCGCCGATGTTGCCGAGCTCATGACACAGCCGTTTATCAAAGACCAGAGTAAGACCGTGGCGGACCTTGTTTCGGGGGCGACTCAGAAGTTCGGCGAGCGTATAGAGGTCTCAAATCTCAGTGTTTTCTCGGTCAGGTAAGTTTGTTACAATACTCTATTATGGCCGCGTTCTTTAGCGTAACCCTTGCAATCTCCATAGTGGGCCTCGTGCTCCTCCTCGTGGTTAAGCGCTATGAGATGACAACGGGCCATGTGGTCATGGCTGACCTGCGCCCGAGGCTTGATCGTTTTTTCCACCGCGTGCTTGTACTGCTCGAGCGTGGGGTACCGGCTGCCCTGTATGCACTCGCGGGCCGCGTACTCGGAGCCATGCGCACGCGCACCAAGCATGCGCTTGCACGCGCGATACTCCTCTTTGAGTACTATCTTGAGCACACGCTGCATATTGTGCGGCAAAAGTCGCAGGCGCGCATGCATGGAGAGGGCCCGACCTCGCAGTTTTTGCAGGAGGTTGCCGCGCATAAGCAAAAGCTCCTGCGCCGTTCCCCAAAAAACCGCGCGATCTTCGAGGAGTAGTACACTATAAGCGCCCTTTCGACGCAATGTAATAAAGGGAAAGCAGAAATTCAAGCTATACACCAACCGTAAGCTATAGCTTGTGATTGGTGTATACGTTTAGATTATGCTATAGCAATAGTTAAACGTATAGACTAAAACACCGTGTTTCTTAAGTTTTCTTGAGAAAATATCCTAGGATAGCTATAGTAAACCAATGCCGGCATAGCTCAGTTGGTAGAGCGCCACTTTTGTAAAGTGGATGTCGGGGGTTCGAATCCTCCTGCCGGCTCCAAATGAATAAGAAATTTATCCTTTTTGATTTCGACGGAGTTATAGTCGATTCTTTTCAGCCTGCATACGAGGTGGCTCATATGAAATGCCCGCATCTGACTGAAGATGATTACCGTGAGAGGTTTGAGGGCAATATTAACGAGTGGCAAGCTTCGGTAAATACCCATACCGACGAATGCCGTTTGGATGTAGATTTTTTTGAACACTATGTGCCCAAAATGGAAAAACAGGTTACGCTTGTGCCCTCTATGGGCGAGGTAGTAGCAACGCTGGCAGAAACATATACTCTAGTAATAATTTCTTCAACCATTACTCTCCCGATTGAGAGATTACTGGAAAAGTACAACTTAAGGAAATATTTTACTGAAGTGATGGGCAATGACGTACATAAAAGCAAGGTGGAGAAAATAAGAATGGTTTTTACTAAGTATAGTGTTGCCGCTCAATACTGCGTATTTATAACAGACACGCTTGGTGATATGCGCGAGGCAGAGAAGTCAGGAATAGGGGCTCTAGGAGTAACCTGGGGCTTTCACACGGTTGAGACCCTTCAGCGAGGCAACCCATTCCGGCTAGTTTCAGATCCCGCAGATATTGTTTCTGCAGTAAAAGAATATTTTTCCTAAACAATTATTCCTCTTCCTCAACAGCAGAGGTAGAAGTCGCAAGCGTTGCAAGTTCGGGGATAAGCTCTTGCATCTCTTCTACGTTTTTAAAGCCGTAGATGGGCGCACGGTTGTTGATGATAAAGGCAGGCAAGCTACCCGTAACCTTGCGCAAAGCGATAAGGGTCTGAAGCGCGCCCAAGTCAAGGTGGTAGTCAAACGAGTATACCCGGAGGCCTGGATACTCCTGCCGCAGGTACGTTAAGACTTCGCCGGCGCGCGTGCAGTCGTCGCAGTCGCCTTCGTTTGAGTAAAAGTAGAGAACAAACACCGGCTTCTCTCCGCACTTGCGGGATATCTCCTGCATCAAAAGGTAGTCTTTGATTTGCAGAAGCGAGTACTGCTTTTTAAGTTGGGTAACCTGCTCGTTGTCGCTGCCAAGGTTGTTTTCTGTGTAGGAGAGTCGCTCGGCAAGGCTGGTGAGCTCTTCTGAGAGCACCGGATGTTCTCCCAAGAGCTCGCAGTCGAGGTTGCCGAGGAGCTCGAACTGTGTTTCGGTCGAGAGGAGGTCTATCGCTATGGCGTCTTGCATGGCGCGCACGTCGGCGACGCGGTTTTGGTCGATACGGGCAGCGATAAAAAATGCGATGCTGAAAATCGTCGCCGTAATGACAAACGCCAACAGGTATCTCTGCCATCCAGATTGCATAGGTGTTAGGTCAGCCAGCCCGTATCGCGTGCAAGCGCCGTGTCCCACACGGCGCGCATGAGCCACACGGGGCCAAGGAGGCTAAACATCATGAAGTAGGAGACAAGCGCTACGGTTCCGAGCTTCACGCCTCCGCCCATGCGCTTGCCGTAGTATATGACCACCAGCGTAATCGCGATAACCGAGAGTGAGAGAAACGTCAGCGTATTGAGCGGGAGGAAAAACCAGTCGAGAGAGGGAAGAGAGAGCGAAAGGCCCACAGGTACCTGTGTCGTATAAAGGTCGAGCGCGGTGCGCACAAGCGACGAAAGAAGCGTATAGAGGAGGTAAAGCCCGCCGTAAATGCCGGCGATAAAAACAAAGAGCCCCGCCGGGAGCGCAAACAGCCCCAGGTTGCCGAAGCGTGGGTTAAAGAAAAGGTGCGAGTAGTCGAGCGAGTTGCCGAGGAACCCCTGCGACCAGCGCGTCCGTTGGCGAATAAGGGCTCCTATGCTCCTTGGCACGGTTGTGTGTACAAGCGCCGTATGTGCGTTCACTATTTTTAACTTATGCTCGTGCATGCGAAAAGCCATCTCCATATCCTCGGTGTGATGAGCCCGGCGGAAGTCGCCAACGCGCACAAAGACCTCGCGGCGATATATCGAGAACGGCCCCGGTATTACCCAGATAGCACCGAGGTAGTCGAATGCTTTTTTAAAGAAGACGCCTATCGTGTACTCTACGGCCTGCATGAGCTCCAAGACGTTCCGCGGACGGTGCACGAGCATGGCGGGCGTTACCGCCATGGTAGTGGGGTCGATCTCAAACGCCTTTACCATTTCAATAAGCGCGTCTTTCTCTACGAACGAGTCGGCGTCGAGGCAGCCCACCAGCTCGCTTTCCGTGTGCGCAAGGCCAAAGTTCAATGCCGAGTACTTACTACCTTCGTTTTTCTTTGAAAATATTTTTATCTGCGGGTAGTTCTTAAACTGTTGTGCTGTGGCAAGCGTGCCGTCGGTCGAACCGTCGTCGATGATTACTATTGAAAGCTTTTTCTTTGGGTAGGTGAGAGCCAGAAGCGAGCGCACCGTGGCGGCAAGCGTCTTCTCTTTATTCCAGCAGGGGACCAAAATAGTGACGGTGGGGTAGTAGCGCGGACGAAGAGCGGTCTTTTGAGGTGCCTTGTGCTCGAGGAACGAAATCAGCAAAAAAACCTCGAAATAGAGGCCCAAAAAGAGGCAGATGTATACGCCGAGTACTCCGATGTCCATTACCAATAAATGTAGCATTTTAAACGGTTTTAAGCCATACTTAAGCCACTCTATGGCTAAAGAGGCTGCTCTAACCCCGCGTGGCCATCTCCACCCTATTACTTCGCTTGTTCGCGAGGCGAGAGGCATTTTTAGTAAGCTTGGGTTTTCGCTTGCTGAAGGCCCTTTGCTTGAGAGCGAGTGGTATAACTTTGACGCGCTTAACGTGCCCAAAGACCACCCCGCGCGCGACATGCAAGACACGTTTTTTATACAAGACGCTCCCGGCTACGTCTTGCGCACTCACACCTCTCCAGTACAAATCAGATATATGGAAGAACAAATGAAGAAGGACATCCCGCCGCCCTACCGTATCATCGTTCCCGGCCGCGCTTTCCGAAACGAGGCGACCGATATGACGCACGAAGCAGAGTTCTTTCAGCTTGAAGGTCTTGCCGTGGGCGAAGACGTTACACTCGCGCACCTGAAGGGCACGCTTGAGCAGTTTTTTAAAGAGTTATTTAAGGGTGCAGAAGTCGAGGTGCGCTTTCGGCCGAGCTTTTTCCCGTTTGTCGAGCCGGGAGTCGAGGTAGACATGCGGCTTGTCGGGAGCGATGTGCCCGAAAAGCTTAAAAACAAGTGGATTGAGATGATGGGTGCCGGTATGGTACACCCGCAGGTGCTTAAAAATGCGGGCGTCGACCCAGAAAAATATCAGGGCTTTGCCTTTGGTATGGGGCTCGACCGCTTGGCCATGCTTCGGTGGGGTATCGACGACGTGCGCCTGATGCACTCGGGCGACCTGCGATTTATAAATCAATTTTAGACATGCTCGTCTCGCGCCTCTGGCTCAACAAATTTTTTGACACTGAACTGCCCCCCGCAGACAAACTCGCGGAGGCACTTACTTTTCATGCGTTTGAAATCGACGGCATCGAAAAAGCAGGAGACGATGACATCCTCGACGTTAAGGTGACTCCCAATCGTGGGCACGACTGTCTTTCGCACCGCGGGATTGCGAAGGAGCTTTCGGCAATACTTAAACTACCGCTCGCACACGACCCACTTGGCCAACGGCCCGACCTCTCTCAAGCGACGCACGATGTAAAAGTGCTTGTGGATGACGAGGCACTTTGTCCCCGCTATATCGCTGGGGTTATCAAGGGCATTAAAGTCGGCCCTTCACCGCAGTGGCTGAAGACCAGGCTTGAGGCCGTGGGTCAACGCTCCATTAACAACGTCGTCGACGCGACCAACTTTGTGATGCTGAACCTGGGCCAGCCGCTCCACGCTTTTGATGCTAAAGAACTTATGAGTCGCGACCAGGTGCATGTGATTTCAGTGCGTCGCGCTCGGCCGGGCGAGCGTCTTCAAGCTCTCGACCAAAAAGAGTATGTACTCACCGACTCGATGCTCGCGATAGTCGATGCCAACGCCGATGCGCCGATAGGTGTCGCTGGCGTTAAGGGCGGGCTCCCGGCGGGGGTTACTGAGGCGACGGTCGACATCATTATTGAGTCGGCAAATTTTAACGGCCCTTCAGTGCGCAAGACTGCGCAAGGGTTGAAACTGCGCACCGACGCCTCGGCACGCTTTGAACAGGGACTGCACCCCTCACTCGCTGGATACGGCATGCGCGCCGCCACAGATATGATTCTTGAGCTTGCAGGAGGCGAACTCCGAGGTTTTGTTGATGTATATCCGGCTCCCCAACAAGAGACCAAAGTCTCTATCCCTGTTGATCAAATAAATACAGTGCTTGGTACTCAGCTCACAGAGGCCGAAGTGGCTAATGTGTTTAAGCGGCTTGGGCTCATGTTCGACTTCGTAAGTCGAACAGGGACTTACGAAGTCCAAATACCGTTTGAGCGGCTCGACCTAACGATTGCCGAAGATTTGGTTGAAGAGGTAGGCAGGATCGTGGGCTATGACCAGGTTCCTGCGGCAGCGCTGCCGCATGTCGACAAAGAGTCAGAGGTTGCGGCAAACTTTGCCGCTGCCGAAGCCGCGCGCGAGGAGCTTGCGGTTAAAGGGTATTCGGAAGTATATACCTCGGTTTTTGCAGGGACCGGACAGAGGCAAGTGTTAAACAAAGTAGGAGGCGGCAAATCCTATCTGCGTGCAAATCTTATCGACGGATTAACAGAAGCACTTGAACGCAACTTACCAAATAAAGATCTACTCGGGCTCAAAGAAGTAAAACTTTTCGAGATAGGAACAATTTGGAAAGACGATAAAGAAGAAATAGCTGTCGCCACGATTAGTGAAAAAGAGGGTTTTAAAGAGTGGACACTCGAACCA
Organism: Candidatus Adlerbacteria bacterium RIFCSPHIGHO2_12_FULL_53_18; assembly: GCA_001775475.1. GTDB lineage: Bacteria > Patescibacteriota > Minisyncoccia > Phycocordibacterales > SBAW01 > GWA1-54-10. The sequence goes on from MEWW01000005.1 coordinate 30,302, forward strand.
AAAGACAACGTACTACCCACAAACCTGCCGCTCTCCGGTGCTGTACGCTATAGAACCTTTTCGCGCTACCCCTACATCGTGCGAGACATTGCGATGTGGACACCAGCAGGCACGGACGAACAGGAAGTGTTAGAAACAATTAAAAAAGAAGCGGGGGAGTTGGTACACAAAATGTGGCTCTTTGACCGGTTTGAAAAAGAAGGAAAAGTGTCGCTCGCCTTCCGCCTTATCTTTCAGTCATTTGAGCGTACGCTAACGGAAGTCGAGGCTAACGAAGCAATGGAAAAAGTGACCTCAAAGTTTAAGTCACTGGGCTTCGAAATCCGTTGAAAATTAAGGGGTTTTTCCCCACATGTGAGCTTCCAAATAGCCCTAAAATTTGCTATACTATATGCAAGGTTCAGGAGGGGCCTTTTCTAATTTAAATGGCTGAAAATAAGGCTAAAAAAGCGGCTCCGGAAGAGACAAAAAAGGCCAGATATTCGGCTGCAGATATTACTGTACTCGAAGGGCTCGAAGCGGTACGCCGCCGCCCGGGCATGTACATCGGGACAACGGGTCCCGACGGCCTCCACCATCTTGTTTGGGAGGTGTTCGACAACTCTCGCGACGAGGCGATGGGCGGCTTTGCCGACGACATCGAGGTCGTGCTTTTGCCTGGCAATGTCATCCGTGTTGCGGACAACGGCCGCGGCATACCTGTTGACGTACATAAGCAAACAAAAGTCTCGGCCTTAGAGACCGTTATGACCACGCTCCACGCGGGTGGCAAGTTCGGCGGCGAAGGGTACAAAGTCTCGGGCGGGCTCCACGGTGTAGGTGTCTCGGTGGTTAATGCACTTGCCGCGTGGATGCGCACCGAGGTGCACCGCGACGGGGGCGCCTTTGTACAGGAGTATGTCCGCGGCAAACGCAAGAGCGCGATAAAAAAGATAGGCTCTTCTAAACTCCACGGCACCGTGCAGACTTACGTTGCCGACTCGGAGATTTTCGAAAAAATAGAGTATGACTTCGACAAGGTTGTCTCGCATCTGCGCGAGCAGGCCTACTTGGTGAAGGGCCTTCGCATCACGATAATCGACGCACGCGAGAGCGGCATCAACTTTACCGAAGTAGGGAAAGAGCTCTACATCCGCGAGTACCTCTCGGCTTCACCCTCGCAGACGTTTTACTTCGAAGGCGGTTTACGCTCGCTTATCTCTTTTTACAACCGCTACCAAAAGCCGGTACATAAAAACATCTTTCATGTCGAGCGTGAGGCCGACAACGTCTCGGTGGAGATTGCACTCCAGTACGTGGACGACATCGCTCCGCGCGTCATTGCCTTTGCCAACAACATCTACAACGCTGAGGGCGGCATGCATGTGACCGGTTTTCGTACGGCGCTTACCCGCACACTGAACTCCTATTCTAAAGGAGGCAATGGCAACGGTGGTGGCGAGAGTTTTACCGGCGAGGACGTGCTCGAGGGTTTGACCGCAGTCATTTCAATCAAAATGCGCGAGATCCAGTTTGAGGGCCAAACCAAGGGCAAGCTGGGCTCGGTAGAAGCGCGCGGTGCAACTGACACGGTGTTTGCCGAGGCTTTTACGACTTTCCTCGAAGAAAATCCGGAAGACGCGCGGCAAATACTGGGCAAAGCGGCGCTTGCCATGAAAGCGCGCAAGGCCGCTAAGGCCGCCAAAGACTCGGTCTTGCGCAAGGGTGCGATGGAGGGCTTTGGTTTGCCGGGCAAGCTTGCCGACTGCCAAACCAAAGATCCGGCCGAAAGCGAGCTCTTTATTGTAGAGGGAGACTCCGCAGGCGGCTCGGCAAAGCAAGGGCGCGACCGCCGCACGCAGGCGATTTTGCCTCTGCGCGGCAAGATCCTCAACGTTGAGCGCGCCCGCTTGGACAAAATGCTGGCTAGCCAGTCGATCAAAGATTTGATACTGGGCTTGGGTACCGCCATAGGCGATATTTTTGATATCAACAAGCTGCGCTACCACAAGATAATTATCGCGACTGATGCCGACGTAGACGGCGCACACATCCGTACGCTCTTACTCACGCTTTTCTACAGACACTTTAAGCCGGTTATCGAAGGCGGCTTTGTCTATATCGCCCAGCCGCCGCTCTACAAGATTAAAAAAGGGAAGGAGATTACCTACGTATACTCTGACGAGGAGAAAAATAAAATCGTGGGCAAAGATATGAGTGACGTTACGGAAACAGAAGAACTTTCTTCTGACGAGCGAGTGGGCCCTTCGGCACTAGGGAGCGAGGAGGAAGAAAGTTCTGGTGCAGAAAGTAAAAAATCGGGCAAGTTCCACATCCAGCGCTACAAAGGCTTGGGCGAGATGAACCCGGAGGAGCTGTTTGAGACCACCATGGACGCAACTAAGCGTGTCTTAAAGCAGGTAACTATCGAAGACGCACAAGACGCCGACCGCGTGTTTGACATCCTAATGGGCGAGGACGTTTCGTCTCGCAAGTCGTTTATCCAGTCAAATGCTAAGTTGGCAAACTTAGACATTTAGAACGCGATCGAGCGACGGCGAGGAAGTGCCGAAATATAGCAATCTATTTCGGCCAAAATTAGCGAATTTGGATATATAGAGACTTCGCAAAACGAAGTCTTCAGGCGTCGCGTAATTTTCTTGCTGAAAATTCGCTGCCTCTCGCGCCGACGCGCTCCGAGACACGTCCTCAGACTTGTTTTGCTACGTTTGTGAAAAGAAAAATCCGCGCGGCTGGGAAGGGCCGCGCGGTTCAGTGTCTAATGTACTTTTGTCGACTGCACCGCTCTGCGACGCAGATAACTCCCTTCGACGCTTGCGACTGGGATTTCTTCGTCGTCCCGGATCCCGAGGATTAAGACTTGGAAAATGCCGCGCTGAAGGAGAGGAATTTTGTCGTTGTGCGGAAGGAACTGCCACCGAACGCGAAATGAGTCAACTTCAACTGTTCCGAATTGTTGAGTGACAAGCGATCCACGTGGAAATGCTTCCCGATGGAATCCGACCGCCGCCCCCATTTCGATGTAGCGGTGGTGTTTTCCGTAGACTTCGCCGGTCACACCAGTGTAGGCCGCAACCGCAACCGCGTCGTCGATAAACGCGGCATGGGTAAGCGAGAAATGTGGCCGTCCTCGCGACAGGATTGTCGTCTGTACGAACGCTTGTGCAACTTCAGCTTCGCACACCACTCCTTCTTCCACTTGCCATCCAGTCGCCTGGACGCTTGAGAAAGGAAACGGCACATAGGGATTTATATTGAGGAGCGTCCTGTCCGCAGACATGGGGGTCATGACTGCCGGGCGGGGAATCTCCAGATGCAGATTCGAAAGAATTCGTTCGATAGCCATGGCCGGTCCTTTCCGTATCGCTGATTTTGTCTCTGATCATCTAAACACAAAAGTATGTGTATGTCTAGTACTCATGAATTTTAATATACAAAAAACCCCGCGAGCAATCGCGGGGTTTTTGTTAGTTCACTAGATTAGTACACCCAAGGGTACTGCGGGTAGGTGGGATAGGTCGGGTACGTGGGGTAGTAGTTGTGTTGAATAGTCTGCGATGCCGTGTTGTTGAAGCGGTTGAGCTCGTAGACGGCGCCAAACGGGTCGGCGGTTACGCTCACGACACGATTGCCTCCGTAGTAACTATAGTTATCGTAGTCGTAGTAGCCATCGCGGTCGTCGCAGAAGTCATCGTACCACTCCTCCCAGTCGCCTTCGTCCCAGTCGTCGCGGCTGCCGATAGAGCGATCAAACACATCTTCATACCAATCCTCCCACTCATCCAAATCCCAGCGATCGTAGTTTTCATTGCAGTCGTCGTAGCGCTCGTCATCATTGTAGTCACGGTTGTAGTCGTAACCCTGGTACGGCATGTCGAAGCCCATGGTGTAAACAATCTTGTCGCCCGGGCGGAGCGCCTGCTGAGGTCCGGAGTTGTAGGTGTAGGTCGGGTTCATCGGCAGCTGCGCGGTAAACGCCCAGCCGTAGCCCGCGATGTTGGTGCCCATGTTGCTTATCTCAAACTGCATCGAGTAGCGATTGCCCCCCGACGCATAGGTCGGGGCAGGCTGCGGCACGACAGAGATGATGCGAACGGCGAGGTCAGGAAGCCCGTAGAGCTGAGCAGCTGGCTGCGGAGCCGGCGTGTATGAGTAGGCTGAGGTTGTTTTGGGCGAGGCGGTTGTAGTTTTGCCGCTTGTAGTCGGTCCAGTAGGTGCACTCGGGGTAGTGGGGGTAGAGGTTGAAACAACCGGCACTTCAACCGTCTCTTCGTCTCGGTCGCCCTCAAAAAGTCCGGCGATAGTGGTGCCTGCCGAGCTTAAAAAGTTAGGGATATTAAAGGCAAGAACGATAATGCCCCAGGCGCCCAGGACCAAAATAAGAATAAGGCCGAGTAGAGCGATGCCGCGGAGAAAAGTGTCTTTAAAGCTCTTGTTTTCCATACTTCCTGTAAGGGCCAACCGTTAAAAACGCTTATATGGCGCCACGGTATCAGCCTGTAGGCCTCGTGTCAAGGGGGCATCTTGACAAATGCGTTTCGATAGTGTAAGCTATTGGCAGCCCTTTGAAATATCTTTTCGAGGGGCGTTTTCTGTAAAAACGTATGCAGCGCAACAACAAAGGAGTAATAGGCGGTGTTATGGCGCATCCGGCAAGCTTTGCGGGCGCTTTTGTCTTGCTTTTTACTCTCTCGTTTGTGATGCTTGCAGCCGCAGATGCGCTCCCTGAACCCATTCCAAATGAGATTTCAAATGGGTCGGAGCCCGAAGCAAACGCCATTGAGGTATCAAACCCTGAGACACCGGTGCGTGTTGTGGCAAGCGCTATAGGGCTTGACGCACCGATCTCGAATCCGAGCTCAACCAACGTGCACGTCTTAGACAACGCACTTCTTAAAGGCGCCGTACGCTATCCGACCACTGCACTTGCGGGGGAAGAGGGCACCATGCTTATCTTCGGCCACTCTTCGTATCTTCCGGTTATCTACAACCAGGCGTACAAGGCCTTCAACAACATCCAAAAGTTGGAGAAGGGCGACATCGTGAGCGTGCTTTCAGAAACCGCGGAGCACCGTTACAAAGTGACCGGTATCAGGGTTGCCGATGCTACCGAAGATGTGGTAGAACTGCGGACGACTGGCAAGTACCTCGTACTTGTTACCTGCGACTCGTTTACCGCTAAAACCAGCCGCTTTGTTGTCACTGCGGAGTTTGTAGGGACATATTCTCTCGCCAATTAAGTTGGTGGGCGGATATGTCTCTGTAACAGGAGGCCTGGGTACCGCGAAAGTGGATGACTACCCAGAGTAAATTGAAATGGAGATCAACCGACGCGATCCGCAAAGCGGCAAGCGTCAAAATGGAGGAATGGAAATGACAATGACACCTACTGCGACCCGCCCCTCGTGGCGAGAGCGGCTCGAGGCGAAGATCGGCCGCCTGACGACCGATGTCCTCATCGGCGCAGTCGTCCTCATCGCATTCGTTGTCGTCATCTTCGGCGTCGTGTGGTGGGCAAACACCGACAACACCGAGGTCGCCGACGTGTCGGCTCCGCCGGTTGTTCAGCCGACTGACAACGGAGGACAAACAACAGTGGACCGGTTTCCGCGTGAGATCGAGATTATTCTCGAGCTCTCACGCTCTGGAAAGCTGACTGCCGAGAGTCAGGCAGAGGTCGCGGAAATTCTCGCGATCGTTGCCGAGAACGGTGCCGAGCTGGACACCTACGTCGATGGTATGTGGACGCAGGTGAAGGAACTGGGGGAAAGCATGGCGGAGGTCAAAGCACGGCCCTACATGTCCCAGGAGGAGCATAAGGCCGCGATGCAAGCCGTCGCCGACTTCCGCAAAGCCGCAGAGGAAGCTGCGGCGGCGAAGGAGGAACTCCGGAAGCTCATGGACAAGTACTACGAGGACTTCGGCTCCGAAGGTACTGGTGGTGAGACCTCAGAACTCGATCCGGAAGGTGCAACGG
>MEWW01000005.1:36328-38989 GCA_001775475.1 Candidatus Adlerbacteria bacterium RIFCSPHIGHO2_12_FULL_53_18
GAACCTCAGCCGCCAGTGTTCGCGTCGGCGACATCAACTCCTCCGGCGGAAGCAATTCCGCCGCTGGGAGAGAAGATCGGGGTTGTGCCGACGGCTTTACCACCGATTCCGGTGCCGCGGCCGGAGGTGAACAACGACGGTACCTACTCGCCGGTCGGGGAGGTCGCGGAAGCGTGCGAAGGCAAGAAGCTCGAGAAGCCTCTCGAGGGCATGGACGAGGAGGAGCTTCTCGGTACCTACGACTCCTGCGTTTACAGCACGGGCATGGAGATGGCGCTGGCGAGTGCCGATGCTCACTGCACCGCGAGCGGCGGCACGCCGGTCTACAACGAGACCGGAATGGACTGCACCTGGAACTGATCTCCAACTTCGGTGGAGGAGGTGATAACCTCACCTCCTCCCACCACTTTAATTTCTCGTTATTTCCTGATTGCTCATCTTTTATAAGATGTGCAGCCAGGCTCTAGCGAGGCTAGGGCAAGCATCAACTCAGAGGAGACGAACGATGCTCAACAAACTGATCTTTTCGATTTCGATCGCGCTTCTGATTTCGGTCTCGTCGGCGCATGCCGGCTACGACTGCAGCAAGAAGCCGGGGTTCTGGTACAACGAGGAGGATGGCCGGTGCCATCCGCCCGAGGCCAGGTCCTCAGCCGGCGGCTACGGCAACCCCTTGGAGCCGGGCGCCAAGGTCAGCAAGAAGTTCGCAGCCTGGAAGGCTGCGTGCGAGCAGGAGGGCGGCAAGTTCTATATGGCTGAACAGTGGAACCAGCTCCATCCTGATCGGGCGATCGGGCCCGGTGGCGTGAAATGCAACCGGCCCGCCGGCTGGAACACCAAGATCATATACTGATCTGTGACGCCGGCACTTTGGCAGGAGGAGGTGACAACCTCACCTCCTCCGCCAAATACTTTCGTTATTTTCTGATTAAGAATCTGAAGCAGGTTCTTAAACAGACTCTCGCGAAGGAGAGTCGATTATCAAGTTATTAGAAGAATTATATGAATAGCCTTATGACTATTGGTCGCAAGTCGGGCGCTGCTTTGGCAGTGCTTATGTTCGTTGCTCTTCCGCTCGCTTCAGCACAGGCGGCAGACTGGGGCACCTATTATCCTGAGTACGACTCCACGTTTTACCCTGAATATGACTCTACGTTTTATCCAGAGTATGACTCGACCTTCTATCCTGAGTACGATTCGACGTTCTACCCAGAATACGATTCGACGTTCTACCCGGAATATGATTCTACTTTCTATCCTGAGTATGACTCTACATACTATCCGGAATACGACTCCACGTTTTACCCTGAATACGATTCGACTTATTACCCCGAGTACGACGTAACGTATTATCCTGAGTATGACTTCGATTATAATAATTACTCTAATTCTTCAGCTTATGCTTCTGCGTATGCCTCAAGCTACAGCAATAGTTATACCTTTAACTATGACAACGATCGCGATCGCGGCTGCAAGAAAAACTGCAATCCGCCTAAGCCGAAGCCTAAACCCGTGTGCTCTCTCGACATATCTCCTTCGCGCGTAGACTTTGGTGACGATGCAACTATCTTCTGGACTTCGGAGAATGCCACCTCGGCAACTCTCACGAGCTTTGGTTCGGTTTCTACCGGCGGCTCTCGCGACATTGAGAACATTAAGTTCGACAAGACCTACACGCTCACCGTTAGTGGCCCTGGCGGTACCGCTACCTGCAGTGACTCTGTCGAGGTAGACGAGGAGGAAGAGGATGATCTCGAGTGCAAACTCAAGGTGTCTGACTCTTCGATCCGCCGTGGCGACTCGGTACGCGTTACCTGGTCGAGCGACGGCGCCGACTACGGTCGTATCTCTCCCGAGATTGGCCGCGTAGACGAGGAGGGTTCTGAGTCAATCCGCCTCTACGAAGACACGACCTTCAAAGGCACCTTCTACAACGACCATGACGAGGTGACCTGCCGCGTCTCGGTAGACGTAGACCACGATGTCTATATCCCGCCTCAGACTCCGTACGTAACGCTTTCTGCAGTGCCTTACACCGGCTTTGAGCTCGGGCCGGTTGGCACCGCTATCTACTGGTCACTCCTTGTGCTCTGGTGTCTTATCGCCGCGTACTTGATTGCGGTTAAGAAGGCACACGTGAGCTTGGCTCGCAGGCTCAACAACTTCCTCTTCGGTTCTAGTGAAGTGGTAGTAACTCCTGCTCCGACGGTAGTTGCGCAGGCTCAGGCTCCGGCCCATAAGGCACGCCCTCAGCACTTCGATATGACTGACGAGTTTGTCCTCTCGCAGCTCAATCGCGGCCGTCACGCGCATTAAATAAAAAGAAGCCCTTCGACTACACTCAGGGCAAGCGGGTGCGACCTGCCTGCGCAGGCAGGACAAAATCTCCAAAACAGCAAAAACCCCCGGCTACCAAGCTGGGGGTTTTTGTTTTACGCGCGTGACGCTGCTTCTTCTTTGAGCCTTGATACTATTGTTTCGATAGGTAGAGCACCGACTTTGCCTGCTCTGCCTTCAAGCGTTGCGGTTTTGGCAGCCACCTCTGAGTCGCCGATTACAAGCGTGTAAGGTATTTTTTGTGTTTTTGCTTCGCGGATTTTTTTGCCTAGCGTCTCGTTGCTTTCGTCTATCTCGGCGCGGATGCCTGCAGTCTTTAATTCT
>MEWW01000006.1:0-17535 GCA_001775475.1 Candidatus Adlerbacteria bacterium RIFCSPHIGHO2_12_FULL_53_18
CCCTGCTCCTGCTGGAAGAGCGCAGGTTTTACGTACACGAGGCGGCTTTCGAGCATCGACTTTATCTCGCTCTCTGCTTTGTCGAGCTCTTCGGTTGTTGCGCCATAAATCGTGATGTAGACACCGACATCAAAAATACGCTCCTGTGCCTGCTGGAGCTGGTCGCGCAAGTCTTCTAGGTCGCGATAGGCGGTGTCGAGTATGGGGTCGCGTACCAAACCTTTTTGCTCACGCCCCATAATCTGCGACTGTACTTCAGCTACCTTTTTTTGAAACTTGCGGAGGATCTCGGCCGAGTCGATGGGGTGGATGAAAATGGATATATCGAGCACGCGATCGAGGTTAATAATAGGCGCGAACCACGAGTCGGTCAGGACACGGGGGTAGGACATGACAAAAAATGTGCGTGCGATTTTGTCGCCGAGGTTCAGCTCTCGCGGCGTTATTTTAAGCGCCGAAGGCGCGATAACGTCCTGGAGCTCCAGAACCCCTTGTTTGTAAATTTGCTCAGGGAGTATGGGCGCTATAGGCGCTTCGTGGGAGGGTTTTTGTTTTAGAAAGTCGAGGAGTGCCATATTACTTTGCTACTTGCTGGACCTGCAAGGGCTTCTCAAGCTCGCCGGGGTTAAAGAGCTTGTAAAAGAGCTCAATGACCTCCTCGGTGCCAAGCTTTGCTACCCGCACACCGGTGCGCACGAGCCCCTGCTCGACAACTGAGATGCGCTGCTCGAGCTGGGTGCGATATTGCTCAAACTGGTCGTCAGTGAGCGGGCCTGTTGAAGAAGCACTTCCGGGCATCAAGTTGCCCAGTGTTCCGGTAAGACCTGAGCCGCGCGATATGAGCGCCGGGTCGTAGGGTACGACGATAAAAAAGTTCTTACTCATAATATTCGCACGCTCGGTGAAGTCTTTGATAAATGCGATATACTCCCTTATCTGTATCTTCATAAGGTCGTCGAGCTCCTGCACATAGCGCTCTTCGAGGAGCGCTATGTAGGGGCGGATGTCGAGTTCGCGTGACTGAATAAAAAATTGCACCGCAAACTCGAGCGAGTTTAGGAAATTTTGAAACTGCCCGATGATTGCCTGCTGCTCGTCGTTGGATTTCAGCGCCAGGTTAATAGAGGAGGCCATGAGGAGTGCGCGAAGCGAGCCATCTTTGAGTATCACGAGACCGTCCCGGACTTCTTTAATCGGAACGAAGTCTTGCGTGCCTTTGGCTTTTACTTTGGTGTTGGTTGGCATGATTACTTGTGGTGAGTTATACCGAACTAGAGCTCAAATCCGGAGCTCTCTGTGTCGCGCACGCCCATCTTGGCGCAGTCTTTTATGTTGAGGGACCATGAAAGGTCTTTAAGGCGGCTTTCGGAGAGTGTGGGCACCACAAGTGTGGGCGGGACAACCGGCATCGGCTGTTTTGCCTGCCCTGACGTAGATTTTATCTGCCGCTGCTGCCAGAGGTAGAGCTTGCTCCCAAAAAAGTACGACACCGCGTGCTCAACAGCGACCACAAACGGCCGACCGTTGACCTTGTAGAAGGCAAGCGCCGCCGCAAACCCCGCGACGGGGATCATAAGCGGTATCGCAAGCCACAGCGGGAGGAGCGTAAAGAGTATGAGGCACAGCCCCCCGCCCCCTGCGAGGTAGAGAAACTGCTTGAAGGTAAAGGGGCCGAAGATTTTGTCTTCAATTTCAATAAACTGTGGCACTTGGTACTGAGCCATTGCCCTCTAGTATATCGTATTTTACGGCTCTACCGGCTCGCGGTAAGGGTCGCTCTTGTAGTTGTCGGGCTTGGGAGGCGTTGCAGGGGTAGTGACCGTTTTTTCTACCAACATGAGGTCGTGGGGGTGAGGTGCAAGGGGCACCTGGGGTTTTGGTGCGGGGTTTGTTGGGGTGGAGGGGGTCGCTGTGGTTGGAGTCGGAGGAGTAACCACAGGGGCGACACTAACGGGTACAGGAATCGGAGCAGACACACGCACTTCGGGTTTTTGAGCTGGATTGGAGGGCGAAGAAGTATTCTTCATCGACTCCCGTATTTTTACAAAAAGAAGGTCATTAACGTCTTTAGCGATAAGCGTGCTGCGCTGTGTATCAATATTCAGCGCTTCAGTAAGATTTTCAACAAATTCTTCCCGCTCGGTAATGCCTATCATCGCGGCCGCAGCCTCGGCCTCAAGGGCGCCCACTTGGTCAACGTGGAGCTGATGCTTTTGACCGATTTGCTGCACTACAGAGGACATGTCGGCACTGTATATAAACGAGCGTATATCCGGCGGTAGCGCCTCAAGTTTCTTCTGTATTTCGTCAGAAAATGATGAATCTTGGTCCATACTCTAATACTATAACAGGTTATTTAAGTGCCTTTTATATCTATTGCTGCGGGTGCAGGCTGACCAGAGGTGCCTGCCGGGACTTCTTTTAGCTTCTCTATAAGTTTGTCGAGCCGGCTTACTGCTGCGGTGAGTTTCTTAGTTTTTTGGCCGGCTTCGCTTCTTGCAGCGTCTCCAATTTTGCCAGTAAGAGTGCGGTCGTCGCGAACTTTTTCCTGTACTTCAAGTTCAGTTTCAACCTCTTTCTTCATCCTCTCCGCTTTAGAGAGGTCTATGGTTATAGTGGCGCCAGGACCCGGCTTTTGCACATGAGTATCCAAGGTAACCAGTTTCTGGACAAGATTTTTATCCATCTTCTTAAGAGCCTCGTGGATTTCGCCCAGCTTGCTAACCTCTTTAAGTGCCTCCTGTCGCGGTGCCGCCCTGCCTTCCGCGTGCCACTTCTTTTCGATGTTGCTAAGTGCCGTGAGCGAGTGTTTGTGAGCTTCTTTAAGACCCTTAATCTGTTCCGCAGAGAAATGCTTCAATACCTTTTCTATATCTCCTGCGTCAAGTTTGGCAATCTGAGGAGCTTTAAGACCCTCTAGCTTCTTTGCGTTAATGGCATACTCAGTTTTAAGTGCATCCCACGATTTGCCCGTCTGTGTCTCGACATTCTTTTTATGGTTTTCAAGATCGATTTTTTCAGTCGCATATTTTGCGTGGGCGGAGAAGCCTCCTGTTTTTAGTTGCTTGTCAATTTCACCTAACCGATCTTCCGTTTCTTTGATCTTGTACGGTTCCATTTTTTTCTCTCGCTTAGCCGCTTGCCGGGTTGCCACATCTCCCAGCCGCTGCTCAACAAGTTTTTGTGATTCTGCCGAACGCTTTTCATAAGCCTCCTTTATTTTGTTCGGAAAGGCTACAATTCCACCCTTTTGCGGCGTGCCAATATCGGCGCCCGCGAGGCTAAACCCTCCACGAACTCCCGGCACCTTGCGTACATCAAAGCTCCTGCGTTGAAGGAAGTCCCCGCTTCTCCACAAACCTGAGGCAAGCCTGGTATTACCAGCTCGTGCAGCCGCGTTGCCGGCAAGGCGTAGGCCCCCACCCACAACTCCGCCTCCTGCCAACCTACCTGCAAAACCAAGCGCGCCAAATCCCGCGCCCCATACCTTGCCTGTAGCCATGCGTGCAAAGTTTGCCCCCGCCACTCCAATAGACTCCGAGGCTCTGAGGCCGATATAGAGAAGGACAGCAACAAAGCCAAGTTTAATGGCGATTTCGGCAATGAGGTGCACAATGTACACAAACCAATTTTGGTAGCCACCCGCCACCTCGTTTGCAGAAAGAAATACTCGAGAGATGACGGTGTCACAGTTTTGTACGCCCCCGTTTGTGACACAGGGAGCGAGTTCCCCCATAAAGAGCGTAAGAATGTAGAAGATGAAAAGAAATACGGCGGGGTAGAAGGCGTGCTTAATAAGCGCATCCTGCCACTGGTTGTAGTAGGGCTCCCCTTGCTTTATCGTCCGCGCAATAAGTGCAAGGGGCGAGGCAATAAGCACAAGCCACAATATGACAATACGGACAATAAACTTGATACCAACCGTAAAGAACATCATTGCAAGTACGGACAAGATAATGCCGGTAGCTATGTACACGACTATAAGTGCAATAAGTTCACTGACGGAGCCCAACCCTCCCGCGTTATTTTCTTCCTGAAACACTCTAAAGGAATCATTGTTGAGGATATTTTGTACCCCAATACCGTTCATAATGACTGACGTAAGGTCCTTGGTGTTCTCGCCTGCGCCGAGCGCAGTGGCGGCATAGGCGACAGCCCCGGTAGAGCCTCCTTGTTGAACGGTCTGCGTAAGCGGTTGGGCCGGTATGGCGTTGTAAAACTGTATAGCAAGCAGGTTGCCGGCGTCGATGACCACCCGTACAAAAAAGAAGCTGAAGTTGATGATAAGAGCAATCGCTATCACCCACGCAAGCCGCTTCATGGTCTCAGAAGTGTCGGCTCTAAACATGACCGTGAACGCGATGTATACCAAAATGAGGATAAAAAACATGTTGGCGATGTCGCGCACGATAGACCACCCTTCGGATAAAAAGGTAAGTGCATACGCCGTGCTACTTAAAGAAAGAGCTACCGCAAGGCTCATTACCCACGCCCCGATGTAAGCAAAAACGCTACCAAGCCCGCCGGTGAATATATAGACTACATACGCAATACAAGAGGTAAGAGTATTACATAGGTCGGAAGAATTGGGCGGTTTCGTATTTACTGTCGTCGCAGATGCACCTGCCGTCGCCGCTAAAGACCCTGCTGGGGGACAGTCTGCGTCGTCTGCCACAGATACATTACTGCCCGGGCACGTTTTAGCCTCTACGGCAGATGGTTCACTTACAAAAGGCGAGAATGCTAGTACCGCCAACAATCCCAATATCGCTGCCTTGCCGCCACAGGTTAACCACTTTTTCCATGTGTTACGAGGCATAGCATTGGTTGAGCTCGGCGGAGGTCTGTTGGTTTATAGAAGCCATCTCGCTTTGGAGCGTGGTGCGGTTTTGCTGGGCGCTCACTATCTCGGCGCTCGTTATAAGCGCACCCGAACTCTCAGCCTGGGTTAAGGCGGCAGCGGCGGCGCGTACTTGGGCAAGATTGGATGCGGAAAGTGCCTGGGTTTGAATTTGTTGTATTCGCGCCAAGGCCGCGTTGGCACGGGTAATATTGTTATTGTAAGGAGGAATACGCGTTTCTAGTACTTGTATCTGTGCCTCAGCTTCGTCTGCTTGTGAGGAGCTACGGCCCTCCCAGCAATCTTGGAGTGTTGCCAAATTATTCTGGGTATTTTGGATGTCGACGATACTCCCCTGTTGTGTACTCCCATATTGTTGCGCACGCTGCACTGCCGCCTGCAATGCTCGCAGCAACTCCCCTGCTTCCCCGACCGCTTGAGCGTCTTGAGCCGTTGCCTGGCCGCCCAAATCGCGGCTATTTAGGTTGGCTAGCCCTTTTTGGAAGATGTTGGTTGTAAGACTGTTAATGAGCGCGCTTAAGATTTCGTCAATACTTTGAGCCAGCTGCAATCCCTGAACTTCGGCTCCGAACTTTGACACTAAAGCGGCCTCAAATGTTGAGCCAGGGGTGATGGTCTGGCATATTTTCTCTCCGGTGTCTTGGTCAGTAACGCACTTTTCTTGTGCCAGAAAGCCGCCAGGGGAGATCTTAAGCTCGGCCAATTTGGTTTCGCCAGCAATTCTGCTGTTGAGCAGTACCTGTGCGCTTGCGTAAGCTCCGAACGGATTATTTGTGGGTACGGTGGTAAATGAGATGAGCCCCGGCCAGCCGCCCTGGCTGAAGTCGCCGCGCATAAAGTTTTCTACGTTGCCGACCACGTCGGTCAGTGTGCACGCTTGTTGCGCGGCGGCGCTAGAGCTGCGCCGTGCATAGCTCTGCGCTATCGCGATGCGCACCTGGAGCTGAAACGGGCTGCATAAAAATGCGAGGTCGCCACCCTGGATAACTTGTCCTGCGGCGCGGTCGGCAACGTCGTTAAAGAATTTGCCAAAGTCCTGCACAAACGCTGGCTCGCCGTTAAAGCCGGAGTTTATCCAGGCAACCGTCTGTGCCGTTAACTGCTGTATCGCGATGCGCGCGAGTGCACGTACCATGCATTCAATAAAAGTATCAACTTCCTGGTTTGTGTGAGTTTCCGGGTCAGACACAACCTCTCCTCCTCCGCCAAAAAGACCCGCAAGAAAGTTCCCTACGACAGGAATTTTGGAGACTAAACTACCTGCCGCTGACTTGATTCCATTCACTGCTCCGACCGCTAACTTTTGTGTCGCATATTGTGCGGCACACCCGCCCGCGACCCCAAGCAACGAGCCACCGAGCCCGATGCCACCCGAGCCTCCACTGCCGCCGGACGCGCTGCTATTAAAATACGCCGTCCCCTCAATACTGACATTGTTGATTTGATTTATGGGAGTGGGGTCGAACGCCACTCCGCCCCCGCCGCTCGCTCCATCTGAGCCGTCGAGCCAGTCCACGCCGTCATCGAAGTCGCCCGGCGAAGAAGGGGCGCCGCTATCGGGCGGTACGTAGGTTGGCGTAACGTAAAGCGGCGTCTGTATATTGTCGCCCCCGCCTCCGCCCGGTTGCGTATCGTTTGTACCGCCTATGACGGTTTGCGTGTTGCCGTCAAACGTCCCCGTACCTCCTCCTGCGCCACGGTCGTCTGCCGTGCCAAAGCCCCCAAGGTTTTCTTCAACGTCCGCTTTCTTGCCGAAGAGCCAGAACCACAGCGCGAACATAAGCGCGAGTATGAGGAGCGCGCCTACGAGTATTAAAATAATCCTTCTAGTCATGGATGTTTAGTACGGTGCAACGAGCAAGCTCCAGGCATAACCCGGTTCGTCCTCGTTGAAAAGTATACCGTTTTTATCGAATGCCTGAGCGATATTTATAAACAGTCGGCTGGTCTCTTCCGTCAACGATTGAAACGTTCGGAGTCCTGCAAGTCCGCGCAGGGGGTCGGCAAGCATCACCTTCATATCCGCATATGTGGAGGCAATACGAGAAATGTTGTTTACCATCTGGAGGTGCAGAGGACTTAGAGTCTTGGGTACAGAGAGCGCCACAAGTTCGTTCGCGGCGTTTTTGTAGGCATTTGCGATCTCTGTAAGTCCCGCAAGATGGGACGAGTCTCCTGAGTCGACAGCATTGCCTATAGCAAGCAGCGTCTCTTCTGGTGAAGCTTTTGGATGTTGCTCAAGAGTTGAAATTACCCCGTTGCCGTATATAGCAAGGGATTGCGGGTTGTCGGCGACTACTGCAAGGTCGGCGGTGGTGTAGAGCGTAGTATTTTGTGAGGAATCTATTTTTGCAAGCGCACTTGATACGATGCGCTCCTGCGTGGGGGTGTCGCTTCCCAAACCCTGCGCTTTGGCCTCGCCTAAGTTGACCAGAATAGTCCGGCCAATGGTCTCAGTGACGTTTGGCGTTTCGCTCGCAGCAAGGAGGTTAGCGACTACATCGGCGCTCGGAGGCGTGGGGAGTGTCGGTTCACCCTGTATAGTTGCGAGAGCCGCTCTCCAATCCAGTCCTTGTGTTGTGTAGGCCGAAGGGGTTGGGGCGGGACCGATAGCGGAAGGATTTTTCGGTGAAGTATAGTAGTCAGCCGCCCAAATAAAGCCTCCGGCAAGCAACACCGAGGTCAGTATGAGACTAAATTGCGCGCTCGGTAGATACGACCCGATACCCATGTATCTCTTAGTATACTCCCGTTTTCTAAAGGCGGGCTAACATTAGCCACTTCTCAAGAGGCACGTCTTCAGCACGAGCGTTTTTTTGAATTCCAGCGCGCTCCAGGAGTTCGGCCGATCTTTCTCCCAGCAGGGGTTTGAGGTTGCTCGCGAGCAGCTTGCGCTTGGAGCCAAAGCCTTTGTGCAGGAGATCAAAAAATTTTCTCTCCTGCTCCAAATCTTTAAAATTTTTCCGAGAAATATTGTGTACAGCCAAAATAGCCGAATCTACTTTCGGCGGCGGCACAAACGCACCCGCAGGAACCGTTTTTACATAGCGCGGCTCGCCGTACGCTTTAATCGAGAGGGAGAGAATGCTTTCTTTCTTGGCTCTAGCAATGCGCTCTGCGACCTCCTTCTGGATTAAAAACACTAACAGCGACGGCCGGTTTTCTTCAGAGAAGAATTTTTTAAGCAGTGCGCCGGTGATGTAGTACGGGATATTGCCCACTGCTTTGTATGGCCCGTCGGTATAGTTTGATATATTAAACTCAAGAGCATCAGCTTCGTAAACCTCAAAATTTCTGCCCGCAAATTTTTCTTGAAGGAGGGGGATGAGTCTGCGATCTTTTTCAACCGCAATAACGCGCGCTCCGCGCGCGAGAAGCTCTGCAGTGAGCGCGCCCTCGCCAGGGCCGACCTCAAGCACCCTCTCCCCTTTTTGAATCTCAGCCGCTGCAACAACCATCTGCAAGTAGTGAGCAAAGTGGAGAAAATGTTGGCCGAGCGACTTCTTTTTTTGTATAGGCATACTCAGTCTAAGTAAATTGTCTTCCCGATGCGCTCCGGGGCTTCGTATAGGAGAAGGTTGTCGGAGATGTCGGAGAGAAACTGCGACGGCAAAGTAGGATTTTTGGAGCCGAACACCGTGCGATAGGATGCAAAGCTCAAAAATATTTTTTTCTCCGCGCGCGTCAATGCTACATACATAAGCCGGCGCTCTTCTTCTTTGTCTGCCGCATCGTCGCCTTCGCGCTCGTAGGGGAAGAGGCCTTCTTCAAGCCCGGTTATAAATACGTACGGAAACTCGAGCCCCTTTGAGGCGTGTACGGTCATAAGCCGCACAGCGTTACGCTCCTCCTTAATTTCGTCCTGGTCACTCGCAAGCGCGGCCGCTTCGAGAAATTTTTCCGTGCGCTCAAGATTTGTCTCTCCCAGCGTATCATAACGCCCCGCTAAGTTCACCAGCTCGCGCACGTTTTCAAGCCGCTCGGCGCCTTCGATCTTGTCCTGTTTGTACAGTGCCTCCATCCCGCTCTCGACCATCACCAGGCGAATGAGCGCCGAGGGCGGCAAACGCTCCGCGGCCTCTTTTATGGTCATAAGCAGTGCTCGAAACTGCGCCACTTTTGCACGCGTGGAGGCAGGTAAAGTTTCTTCCCTGCCCGCGAGCACTTTGGCGAGCGTCACCTTGCCTATGCCGCGAGCTGGGATGTTGATGACGCGCGCTACGTCAGGCGGCGTCTCATACAAGGCAGCCCGCACGAACGAGAGCGCATCCTTCACCTCCCTGCGCTCAAAAAATCGCGTACCGATAACCTGGTACGGAACCTCTGCCGCAAGCAGTGCCTCTTCGATCGCGCGCGACTGAAAGTTGGCACGGTATAGCACCGCAAAATTTTCAGGCGCTGCCCCCTCGGCCACCATCTCCCCAATTTTCCGCGCGACAAAGTGGGCCTCGTCCACTTCGTCGAACGCCTGGTAGAGCGAGAGCTGCTCGCCGTCGCGATTTTTGGTAAAGAGATTTTTCTCCCTCCGAAAGACATTTTTAGTGATCACGTCGTTTGCCGCGGCGAGGATGGTTTTGGTCGAGCGATAGTTTTCCTCAAGCAGGATGGTGCGTCCGCCTGGGAACTTTTTTTCAAACGAGAGGATGTTGGCTATCTGCGCGCCGCGCCAGCCGTAAATGGTTTGGTCGATATCGCCAACAGCGCAAATGTGCTTCTCTTCCCCCACCAGCATCTCGGCCATCTCCGCCTGTATCTTATTGGTGTCCTGGTACTCATCAATGTGGAGGTAGGGCCAGCGTGCGCGGAGTGTCTCGCGCACGCTGGGCTCTCTGCGCAGGAGCGCGACCGCTCTCACAAGCAGGTCGTCAAAGTCGAGTGCCTGGTCTTCAGAGAGCGCCTTCTGGTACTTTTGCCACACGGCGGCGATGAGGCGGTCGCGTGAGTACTCGGCATTAGCGGCAAACTCATCAAGAGAGATGTCGTCACCCTTGTGGCGCGACAGTGTGGCAAGCACCGCGCGAGGCTCAATTTCATCGGTTCCCATCGCTTTGAGCGCCTCTTTTACGATACGGAGGGAGTCTGCCCGGTCGTATACTGCTGGGGTGCGCTTAAAACCGAACGAACGAAAGTTCTCTTTGATGATGGTAAGTCCGAGGGAGTGGAAGGTTGAGACAAAAGGCCCCGAATTAAGGCGAAACCTTGGAGAGCCCTGATTTAAGGTTTCGCCTTGGAATCTCTCAAGTAAATTGAGCGTCCGCTCTCGCATCTCTCCCGCGGCCTTGTTGGTAAAAGTAATAGCCAGAATCTGCTCGGGAGCTGCCCCCTCTCGTACGATCTGGAGAATGCGGTGGGTTATGACCCGGGTTTTGCCTGCCCCGGCGCCCGCAAGCACCAAAAGCGGCCCTTTGGTGCATAGTACGGCCTCTTTCTGGGCTTCGTTGAGGCCTTTTAGGTGCTCCATGTACCTTCACTCTACCAAAAAATTCGATATCCACACTCGCCTTTTAGTGAAGTTGACCTTAAAAACAGGGCCGGTATAGTAGGTAGGTACTGACTGATGGAATGATGAACATGGCTTTGTTAAGCCATTTATTGCTGAAATACTGGGATTTCCGTCGAAAAAAGGCTTATAGACTCTAGTCCGAACAACCCTTCCCCTTTAGTTAAGCGGTTTTTCAGGGAGAAGGTCAAAAACCTCTTATTTTACAAGCTATTTGTCGTAGCGGCTCCTATTACGTTCTTCCTCTTTCCGCTTGTAGTCCAGGCGAGCTTTTTTTCGTTCATCACCTCTATTTTTGAAAAAGCAGCGACCCCGCCGAGTGCGGTGACAACGAGCCTTAACTCTCAGCGCATGGCGCTTCTTGAACCTGCCACTAACCTAAACCCTAACCCTGCCAAGGGAGGCGGCAACATAACAGTGGCCGACGGAATCGCTCTTGTGCCCGAGTCGGGCCCCGCGGGGACCGCAGCCGACTTGCTTGAAGTTAAACCGCAGTCGTCCCAAATTAGCGTCCACGTGGTTAAAGAAGGCGAAACTCTTTCGCACGTCGCAGAGCTCTACGACGTGTCGGTCAATACCATCCGTTGGGCAAATGATATTGGACGCGGCGACATTGTCCGCCCGGGCGACGAACTTATTATCTTGCCCGTGACCGGCATCCAGCACACGGTCGCTAAAGGCGAAACGCTCGCCTCGGTTGCTAAAAAGTACGAAGCGGACATTGACGAGGTTGCAAACTACAATGTGCTCTCTGTAGACGCTGAGCTTGTCGTAGGCGAGCATATTATCATTCCTGATGGGGTTATCGCGGCTGCCCCCGCTCCTCCTAGCTTCTCGGCCTCTGTTCCACGCTCCGTTGGTTCTCAAACAACTCCGGCAAGCGGTGCGGGCTTTATTAATCCATTGCCAGGCTCCATCAAGACTCAGGGCATTCACGGATACAATGGCGTTGACTTGGGCGGTACACCAGCAGGCTCCCCGGTCTTGGCCGCGGCAGGAGGCACCGTTATTGTCGCTAAAGCTTCGGGCTGGAACGGCGGTTACGGCAGCTACATCGTGGTCCAGCACGGCAACGGCCTCCAAACTCTGTACGCTCACCTTAGCTCCGTGTCAGTCGGTGTTGGGCAAAGTGTGGACACCGGCACGAAAGTAGGCGGTGTTGGCTCGACCGGCCGCTCAACTGGCATCCACCTCCACTTCGAAGTCCGCGGTGCCTCAAACCCGTTTAGATAGGTTTTCCCTACGTGCTTGTGCATATTCCTGTCTTTGGGCTAGGATTAGGTAGCGCTTTTATTTAAATAATTTATTTGCATGTTTTGTCAAAAATGCGGGAACCAGATCCCTGAAGGTGCTCAATTTTGTACTGCTTGTGGCGCCCCTGTTCAAAGTCAAAAACATACTGCTGCTACCTGGCATCGGCTTGGAAATTTTCTTCTTGATGTTGTAGGTGCCATTGTCTTTACGTGGATCGTTACTTTCCTCCTCTTTATTCTTTTGGCAGCAACATCCGTAACGGATAGTTTCTTCGTAATTCCGCTCATGTTACTCCTCTACAGCGGGACTCTATATTATATTTTCTTTGAATCTATATGGCAGAGAACACCCGGCAAGTGGGCAACAGGGACGAAGGTTGTAAAGTTAGATGGAACTAAACCTGGGTTTTGGCGTATTGTTGGAAGAAGTTTTTCGCGGCTCATACCATTTGAGGCGCTCTCTTTTTTGTTTGGCCACTATCCTTATGGATGGCACGATCGGATTAGCAAAACGATGGTAGTTCCTGCTACTCACACAGTGGAAGAGGCAGCAAGCATTAACCCCAAAGACAAGGGGCAAAATTCCGTGGCCCTCATTATTTTTGGTCTGATTATTGCGGCTTTAATCCTTATTGCCATCATAGGTATTCTATCCGGGATTGTCCTCGCTTCTCTCAATTCTGCGCGAGAGGGTGCTCAGGAAGCGCATGTTAGAGCCCAACTCTCGTCTCTGCGCCTAGATGCAGAAATGTATGCAATCAGTACGGAAAGTTACGAAGGATTTTGCGATGCAGGCAACTCTCTTCTCATATCGAGTAAACTTGATAGTTCGTTCGAATACGAATGTAATGATTCAGCTGAAGAGTGGGCGGTATTAGCTGCCCCCACAAGAGGAAGTAGATGGTGTGCAGATAGTTCGGGAGAACTGCGAGAGGTTAATGGTGCACTTTACGGAGCAACACAATGTCCAATTTACTGAAGATCTAATTCCTCCTCTCCCGATACTGCAGTGCTTCCAAGATATGCGGCTCATGCACGTCGTTTGAGTCGTCGAGGTCTGCAACCGTGCGCGCTACCTTAATAACACGATGAAAGGCACGCGGAGAGAGCGCTAAGCGCTCCCCCGCGCGCTCCAAGGTCGCGCGTACCTGCGGCGCCAGCGGTACCAAGTCGTCGAGCTCTCTTGGAGAGAGGTCACTGTTGGTTTTGCCCGCTTTTTTAAATCGTTTGGTTTGAGCTGTGCGCGCTTTAAGCACTTTTTCCCTTGCGAGCTTTGTTTCGGTCCCTTCCCTATTTCTTTTACCTAAGTCGCGGAGCTCTATAGGCCCCATGGTCATCCACAAGTCGATACGGTCGGCGATGGGGCCGGAAATTTTTCTTCGATAGCGCTCAATCCCGCCCGGTGTGCACACGCACGCGATCTCCGGGTGCCCCCAGTTGCCGCACGGGCACGGGTTCATGGCGGCCACGAGTGTAAAGCGCGCAGGAAAAAGCGCCGTGCCTTTGGCGCGCGAGACAGAAACCACGCGGTCTTCCAAGGGCTGGCGCAGCGCCTCGATGACTCGGCGCTCAAACTCCGGAAACTCGTCTAAAAACAACACGCCTCGGTGTGCAAGCGTTGCCTCGCCAGGGCGCGGTGTGGTGCCTCCGCCGACGATTGAAACGTAGGAGGCAGTGTGGTGCGGTGCGCGCATAGGTGGCATAGTCATCAGCTCGCCCCGAAGCACTCCCGCGACCGAGTGGATACTATTTACTTCAATAAGTTCATCAAACGAGAGCGGCGGCAAAATGGAGGCGAGCGCCCGTGCGAGCATGGTCTTGCCTGTCCCCGGAGGCCCGGAGAGCCCAAGGTTGTGCCCGCCAGCGGCGGCTATGACCGCCGCGCGCTTGGCGTTTTCCTGCCCGCGGATGTCTTCAAATGCGAACTCCGTATCTGCCACATCGGGCGTAAGCCTTGTCTGCGGCGCCTGCGCAATCAGCATGTTCTTTTTAGATTTTTCTTCGCGG
This sequence comes from Candidatus Adlerbacteria bacterium RIFCSPHIGHO2_12_FULL_53_18, assembly GCA_001775475.1. Taxonomy (GTDB): domain Bacteria; phylum Patescibacteriota; class Minisyncoccia; order Phycocordibacterales; family SBAW01; genus GWA1-54-10. The sequence continues at coordinate 13,622 of MEWW01000006.1, forward strand.
GTGCGCTTGGTGTTGAGATGTTCCACCACTTCCGCCAAGCTCTCTGCGCCAAACACTGTTATGCCGGGCACCAGTGCCGCCTCGCGCGCGTTTTCTTTCGGGACAAATACGGCTTTTTTGCCTTTCTTTTTTGCGTAGGCCACAAGCGGCAGTACGCCAGGAACTCCTCGGAGCCTTCCGTCAAGTGAAAGTTCGCCGATAAATAAGAGCAGTTCAGGATCAAACCGAACATCATCGGCCGCCAAGAGGTACGAGAGTGCAATAGGCAAATCAAAAAGCGGCCCCTCTTTTTTAAGATCAGCCGGTGCCAGCGAGATGACGATTTTTTGGTTGCGGCTCTTGGGCGACTCAAAACCTGTGTGTTTTATGGCTGCTGCCACGCGGTCGCGCGACTCCTCGACCGCCTTGTCGGGGAGCCCTACCAAGGTAAAGCTGTGGAGCCCGCGAGAAAGGTCGGTCTCAACCGAGACCACGTGTGGAGTCAGAGCGGAAGTCTGTGCGCCGTAGACCCGTGCGTAGTGCATCTGCGCTCCCTATGAGGGGAGATTCTTTTCTTCGTTCATATGCTGCTTGCAGGTGCGCGCCGCCGGGTTGGCCAGAAGTCGGTCTTCTTCAATCGGGTGACCGCTTACCTCGCACACTCCGTAAGAACCATTCTCAATTTTTTTGAGCGCGCGTTTGATATTGTTGTAACGAATTTCAAGCTGGTCGACTATTGCGCGATTTTCCACATACTCCTCCTGCTTATCCGCCGCTTCGTTGGGGTCGGCTGCGGCGCTCATGACGTCCATCTGCCGCTCGGTCGCTTCCCAGTCTGCGGGGTTTTTGGGGTTTTGCACGCCGACCGACTTCAATTCAGTCTCAACCACGACGAGCTCCGACTGCAGTCTTTGCTTAACGTGCTCGGTATTCATCGCTCAATACTATCACACGATGGTTACAAACCGAGCCGGGAAATTATTTCGCGCAAGGTGTATTCATTGGTTGTGACAACCACGAGATTAGGCCCAAGCGGTGCCCACAGAAGTAAAATATCGCCGGAAGTATTGAGAATAACCCGCGTATCGCGATTCTCGATTATCTTGTCACTGAAGCCCGTCTGTATAAGCTGCGGGACACTCCCCACACTTGAGGTTGCGACCCCTTCTTCGGGGATGTACGGCCGCGGCTCGCGATTAAAAAGCGGCAGAAGATCGCCTCGCATCGCCCTTTCCCACTGGAGCATCCCTGCAAAGGCATGCTCGTAAGAGTCGACACCGAGCAGTAAAAACGCCTGCGTGCCGTCGTACGTATGAACGCCTAGGAGATACTCGCCGGTTAACGTACGCAACAGGTCGGCTGGAATGTTTGGAGTAAGTATAGGAAGGAGATTTGGTGCGTCGAGAAGGGCATATGTATCCTCCTCTTCGTCCGGAATGGTTTTATACACCGCGAGCCTGCCGATAAGTCCGAGCGAGAGCGTGTTGTCTTGCCGCGCCGCCTCAAGGATTCCCATCATGGTGGTGCGCTGAAGGTCGCCCGGCGGGAGCGCAAGCGGGGTTGTGGCGTCAACCGACATAAAGGGTGCCGCCGCATCTTGCGGGACCTCGACGGTTGCATTGAGGTAGGAGTATACGAAGTAGAGTAAGCCGCTGGCGGCAAAAAGAAACCCAAGCCCCCCTATAGTTAGCGCGGAGCGTTTTAAAAGACTCTTCCAGTCAAGTGGTCTCGTGGGCTCCGCAATAGGCGTCTGCGCGCGCCGCGCCGCCTCCGCCGCAGCTATAGAGACGGTTGAGGCATTGGTGCTCTGTATCAAACTCTCGATGTCGCCCTTGTACGTTTGAAGCGGAGGAACCATTGAGGTTTCCGGCTGCGCGGTTGCAGGCGAAACCCGCTGAGGAAAACCCTGGCCCACCGGGGGCGGGAGACCCGAGGACTTTTGCGATGCGGGTTTTTTAGGCAGGAGCACTTTGTCCAAATCTACGTGCGCGGCGCCCGACTGTGCGGGCTTAGAAGTCTCTGCGTTGGGGTCTTGGGGGACGTCTGGTTTCTGGTCCATGTGGGTTTGTTGAGGGGGTAAGGCCCTTGCGAGACGCAAAGTCCGGATCAACCGCTTTTATCGAGAGATTGATGCGGCCCTTTTCGTCTATCTCCTTTATCATAACGCGAACTTTTTCCCCCACGACAAGAGCGTTCCCTATCTTGTCTATGCGAAATGGAGCCACTTCCGAGACATGCACCAGGCCTTCGGCGTCTTTACCGGGGCCCACCCGTACAAACGCGCCAAAGTCCATCATCCGGGTGACCTCGCCTTCGTACACTTCTCCCGGTTTGTACTCTTTAACTAAGGCTTCGATCATGGCTTTTGCCATCTGCGCCGCGCCTCCTTTGCCGGTTATAAAGACCGAACCGTCGTCTTCTATCGTGATGTCGTCAACTTCGGAGACTTCTTTAATGCCGTTGATGGTCTTGCCGCCGCCGCCTATGACAAGTCCGATTTGATCGGGTTTCACTTTCATCGTCAAGATTTCGGGAGCTCGGGGGCTAATTGTTGCGCGCGGAGTGGCTATCTCCTTTTCAATGACACTCAAAATCTCCAGCCGCGCCTTTTTGGCACCCGCGAGGGCTTCGACTAAGATTGGTACTTCGATACCATCAAGCTTTATATCGAGCTGGATTGCCGTGATGCCGTTTTTGGTACCGGCTACCTTGAAGTCCATCCCGCCAAACTCGTCTTCCGGTCCCTGGATGTCGGTCAAGACTTTGTGCGTGCCATTGTGCGTCATAAGCCCCATGGCAATGCCGGCAACCGGAGCTTTAATCGGTACGCCGCCGTCCATGAGCGCAAGCGTTGAAGCACAAACCGAGCCCATTGAGGTCGAACCGTTTGAAGCAAAACATTCTGAAACCAAGCGAATGGTGTACGGAAACTGCTCCGCTGGTGGAATAACCGCCTCGAGCGCTTTTTCTGCCAGTGCACCATGTCCGATCATCCGGCGATTCAAGCCCCCCATGCGGCCAGTCTCACCAGCAGAGTACGGGGGGAAGTTGTAGTGGTGCATGAAGCGTTTTTTTACCTCCTGCTCTTCCATGGTGTCGACTAGCTGACTATCGCCCGGGCCGCCCAAGGTCAGAGCCGAGAAGACGTGCGTGCCGCCGCGGTAAAAAATGCCCGAGCCGTGGAGTATAGGAGAGATGCCGCCAGCTTTGGCAAAGAGCGGGCGGATTTCATCAAAGCGGCGGTTGTCCGCGCGTTTGTTGTCCTCGGCTGCACCGCGATGAATTTCTTCGTCCACCCTGTCCTCGAGATAGCGCTTTACGACAGGCGGACTAAAGGCGACACCTTGAGAGTCTTGTTTTAAGGTGTCGCCTTGAAGAATTGCAACGGCCGCTTTCCACTCGTCCTGTACGGCATGTATAGCATCTTTGCCAGCCGTACCGCAAAAAACAGCAGCGCTCACTTTGGATGCAAATTGGTTGTTATACAGGGCCTCAAGGGTGGCCGGCACCTCGGGTTTTGGTGCAGGGGTCTTCTCCTTCCCCATCTCTGCAATTATTTTTTTCTGCCACTCCAGAAGCTTGGTGTGCTCTTCGACGGCAAGGACAAAGCCTTTTGTGACATCTTCTTCACTCGCCTCGGCTCCTGCGACTTCGATCATGTTGATAGTGCCGCCCAAACCGCAGGCCAAAATGTCGAGTGGCATAAGTTCCCGCTCGGTGTAGGTTGGGTTTACGATAAAGTCGCCCTGCTTACCAATACGCACTGCCGCTACTGGTCCTGCCCACGGGATATTAGAGGTTGCAAGCGCAAGCGATGCGGCATTGACCGCGACTACGTCTGGGTCATCCTCTTCGAGCGCAAGCACGGTAATGATTACCTGCACCTCGTTGCGTATGTGGCTTGGGAAAAGCGGTCTGATGGTGCGGTCTACGAC
>MEWW01000006.1:17673-38803 GCA_001775475.1 Candidatus Adlerbacteria bacterium RIFCSPHIGHO2_12_FULL_53_18
CGAGGACATGACGGCGGTCGCCAAGACCGCCGTGTTACCGTAGCGCAGAATAACTGAGCCGCTCGCCTGCTCAGCGAGGTCGGTAAACTCGGCAATAAGTTTCTTACCGCCAACTTCAGTCTCAAATGTTTTTACCTGCATGGGTCTCTTTGGCGAAACCCGCGAATTTTAGGTCTCGAACGATCTCGAGAGCTACCTATCCGCGTGCTTCGAAATTAATTAATATACACAAACTGTAACAAAAAGATTACCCCGGCGCTAGGCGCCGGGGGCATTCTTTAGGCCGCGCTTCGATATTTTGGCGGCAGATACGGGCGGTGGGATCGAGCCGCCCTCTGTAGTTCATCAGAAACCTTGGAAATCAGTCGTAGCTTTTTCGCAACCTGCTGCTTGACGCTAGGTTTCTTTGAGCGTCGCGGCTTTTTCTTTCGGTGTCCCATTCCTCACCTCCTACTATCTATCCTATCTATCCTATCCAACGGTTATTCTATCATTCCTCGCCGGACAGTTTTATCGCGGGGTCCTCGTCGTCGCGCGATTCGGTATTAAGCGGGCTCGTGTCGGCGCTTTGCGCACGGTCGTTTGTTCCGCTAGTAAACCCAGGCATCCAGCGCCCGCCACCGCGGTATCCGATGAGAAAATTCTTCGGGTTGTCGCACATGTCGATAAAGTCGTCGACCGCTTCGCGCAGTTGGCCTGAGGCCGAGCGGCCAAAGGCGATGACTTCCACTTGCGTCCCCTGCGTGTAGCGCAGGTATTCAACAAGCGGTACAAAGTCCCCGTCACCGGTTGCAAGGATGATGGCGTCGAGTTTCTCCGACATCGCGATGGCGTCTATGGCCATGCCAATGTCCCAGTCGGCCTTTTTAGCGCCACCCGCGAACACGCGGATATCCTTGACCTTTGTTTCGATGCCAATTTTGTTGAGCGCTTCAAAAAAACCCTTTTCCTCTTCCGACTCGGTACGAATAACGTAGGCGACCGCACGGATGAGCTGCCTCCCTGCAACCGCTTCCTTTACCACGTTGCCAAAGTTTACCTTTGATTTATAAAGGTTTTTTGCACTGTGATAGAGATTTTGCGTGTCTATAAAAATGCCGACACGCTGGCTCTTATGCTTAATGATAGCCATATAAATACACACTACTTATAAAAAATGAGGAACCGCTGACCAGAAAAAATACACGCACTCTGCACCCCTAGTATACGACGAAGAAGTAGAAAAGGTATTACTTACTTCTTCAAACCCAACTTCTTGACAATCGCGTTGTAACGCTTCTTGTCGCTGCCCTCCAAGTACTTCAAATGTGAGCGGCGGTCTGCAACCATCTGCAAAAGCCCCCGGCGGCTGTGCTTATCCTTAAGATGTTTTTTCAAATGCGAGGCAAGTTCGTCGATACGCTTCGTCAAGATCGCGATCTGCACCTCAGCAGAACCGGTGTCTTTTTCATGAACACCAGTCTCTTTAATGATTTTCGCCTTTTTCTGCTTAGTCAGCATGCGCTTACTTTAGCACAGCCTTGTGGTTTTTGCAAGGGTATATACTGATTGTGCGACCCTTCGACCTTGCTCAGGGTAAACCACATGATAAATGATTTAAAGACTCTCAAAGTTGAGTTTCTGGAGTATCTGGAGATAGAAAAAGGCCGGAGTATTAAGACGGTTGAAAATTATGACCGCTATATCACTCGCTTTTTTACCTATGCTAAAGCCACCTCCCCCTCTCACATCAAAGAGACGACGGTGCGCGAGTTCCGCCTCCACCTCAACCGGCAATCCGGCGTTTCGGGCACGATGAAGCATAAAACGCAGAACTATCACCTCATTGCGTTGCGCGCCTTTTTAAAATTTCTGCGAAAGCGCAATATCGAGTCTCTAAACCCCGAGCGCATTGAGTTGGCAAAGGTAGGCTCGCGCGATCTCGACCTTATCTCAACAGCAGAGCTTAACAGGCTCATGGAAGGGCCTAAGGGCTCCTCAGAACAATCGTTGCGTGATAAAGCCATACTGGAACTTTTCTTCTCTACAGGCCTTCGCGTGTCAGAATTATGCGCTCTAGACCGCGATTTAGACCTCTCGCGTGACGAATTTTCCGTGCGAGGCAAGGGGGAGAAGGTACGTGTCGTATTTCTCTCTCCTGCCGCTAAAAAGGCCATCAAAGAGTACCTCGACAAGCGCAGAGACCTCGATGAGGCACTCTTTACCCAGATGGGCAAGGCAGCCAAAAGTGCTAAAAGCTTGCGGTTAAGCTCTCGTTCGGTCGAACGTATCGTTAAGCACTATGCCACCAAGGCAGGCATCACCCGCAAAGTGACCCCCCACGTCATACGTCACTCGTTTGCCACTGACTTACTCGAAAATGGGGCAGATTTACGCTCCGTACAGGCCCTCTTAGGTCACTCAAACATCACGACTACCCAAGTCTATACCCATGTGACCGACAAACACCTCAGAGAGGTCCACCGAGCATTCCATGGTAAAAGAAGGAGGTAGTATGAAACTCGCATCCTGGAACGTAAACGGTATACGGGCGGTGCACAAGGCTTTTCACGGTAAGAGGAGAAGATAATTTTGTAATTTAACCCTAGTACGTGTAGTTGAAACCGGCGCCGTCTATAGCATGTAACTGGCGACTTTTGTGTGGCTTCACAAAAGTGTCTGTATAGGTAACGGTTGGCTCACCGCCTCCAGTACGCTTCCATGTTATAGGCGCTGAAGTATTGAGGAAGATCATCTTGAACTTATGGGGCGACACATATGCGTTTGCCCCGTTGCTCCACGGCACACTGTTTTTTGTCAGCATGATTGGATTATTCGAAGTAATGGTATGACCGGCTTTACCTGTCAGCGACCCGTCTACGTCAACCACACTCACATTAAACCAATTGCCGCCTCCTGATTCGCACGATATAGAAGAACAGTCTGAAAATACGATGCGCGGCGGTGTCTTGGGGTCAAAGGTGAGTCCGCTGAAAAGGTGATTTGGTTGCTTTATTGAGGCACCTCCACTTTTTATGAATGTCGTACCTGGTTTATCGAAGCCCACAAAGTGTGACTTATAGACGCGTCCGGCACCGTCGTAAAGCGCGTAGAATGAGGTGTTGGCTGTTGCTGGCAGAATACCGTTGCCACTGTCTTCAACAAAGAGAGAGTTCTCTATGGTTTCGAAGTGAGCAAAACGCACGTGTTCGAGATAAATGTCGGCTGATATGACGTTGCGGAATACAACCTTTTCGACTTTCTTTGAATTGGTGCCGGAATAGAGGCTCAGGTAGTTTGCATAGAGCGTAAAGTTATCGAGATAGGAAACGGCAGGAGGGTTCCAGGCTTTGTTTCTAGATATTTGGTGAGTAGTAGGATTAATCGAGTCGTGCACGTCAAACCCACTCATGTTGCTGTGCGCCACGTTGTCGCGGAAGGTGCCGAGCGGCTGTGTTTGCGGCGACATATTTTTAAAGCGCGCGACACTTGCGGAAAGCCCGAGCGGTTTTGCAGGGAAGATAAACCAGAAGCCCGTTCCTACTGTCCCTGCCGCTACATTGCCGATAAACTCGTTGTTGGGGTTGGTGATCCAAAAGCTCGAGGGCGTGCGGTTTTGTGGCTCGTTGAGCTCATTGTCGCTCGGCAGCAGCTCGTCCCCCGGCGCGGGCTTACGGGTTTGCATCACCAGGTTGTAATTTATCTTGTTAAAGCGCTCCGAGCCCTCTTCGAGGAAGATGCCATGACCCATATGGTCGTAGGCGACATTGCGTTCTATCACAACGCTCTCACTGCCGTGCAAGGTAACCGCGCGATTGTACGAGCGGTAGATGCTTGAGTTCTTTATATACTGCCCGGCGCTCGTGTTCTCCGCCATGTGCCAGTGTATAGGGTAGCGGCCCATGCTCTTTTTCTGGCCCATCCGGTAGAGTTCAACATCTGAAAAATATCCCTTGGCGCCTTTCATTATCATGACGTGGGCACCAAAGCCGGTTGACTCTGAAGATGCGTCGCCCTGTACTTTGACGTTGTGTGTAAGAAGCCCGACTTCTGCGCGCTGGTCTAAGACCCAACTCTTGTTGTCAGTGGGGCGGGTGTAGCGCGTCTGCTCTCCTACGTGGCGGTAGGTAAGCGGCTTGTCGAGGGTCAAGGTTAAACAATCGGTACTGCGCCCGGTAATCGTGCGCACCTCGGCTTGGTTAGGGTTAAGTACTGACGAGGCAATAACGATTTGGTCGCCAATCTCCCACGAGACAGGCTCCGACACTTTAATCTGCGTGGCACCTTTGGCTGCCGTTGCATAAAGTTTGGTCCAGCTTACCTGCGGCCTGCCATGCATCTGTATCACACCGCCACCCATCGCCATCAAGAACTTGGTCCCTGCGCCATGGATATTTTCAGTCGATTTAGGCCCAAACAACTCAAGCGTAAAGGTGCGTATAAAAGGCGAGGCAAGCGTGCCGACTTCAAAGCGGCTACCACTCCCCATCACCATCACCCAGCGGGCAGAAAGGGAGGTATCGGCAGAGCCGGTTTTCAGTATGCCGTTTACTTCAACACTACCGGCGTATGCCGCCCCCTCAAGGGTTACCGTTACGCCTTGCGGAATGCGTACCGTGTCGTTGGCGGTAGGTAGTATGCCCCCCCAGGTTGCACGATTGTTCCACATGCCGGTCTTTGCGACTCTGGTAGTAGGTGCCGCCATTTTTCCTGTGGCGAGTTGTTCTTGGTATATAGCCGCAGTGTTGAGCGGTGCGCCCGGGGTTGTTTCTGCTTCCTCTACGGTTTCTCCCACCACTTCTGCAGCAGCCCCTGTAGGCTGGGCTACTGTGGCGGTTTGTGTGCCAGCCGCTTTGATTATAGGGGGAGGAACTGTTGCTGGGCATATTGCGATAGGAGGAGGCTCTATTGGTGGTGGTGTGTACGTTGCGATAAGTTGCTCCGCCGCCCAGCCGTCAACACCGGTATCAAAATTGACATACCACCAGTAGTTGTCACCGACCTTGATGCCGTTTTGTGAGGTTGGCGGTGTTGCAATAACACCGATACTGCCGCCTGCCTGCTGGCCAAGCGCGGGACCGCCCGGTGTGGAGAGGACGTTGAGTGCCTTGATAACAGGGTTAACACGGACACCCTCACCAACAGAGAACTTAGTTGATGGTCCAGGGGTAGGTCGTGAAGCAGTAACCGTTACGCTTGTGTTGCATGTTGCGCTCCCTCCCGCTCCAGTAGCGGTCATAGTGTAGGTTGTGGTTGTGGCTGGTGAGACGGACTTCGTGCCACCTGCCGTTGGTGTTACTGCGCCGACTCCGTTGTTGATGGAGGCGCTTGTTGCGTTCGTCGTCGTCCACGAGAGAGTTGCTGACTGTCCGCTCGCGATGCTCGACGGGCTGGCAGAGAGAGTACAGGTGGGAGAGCCGGGTGGCGGTGTGACAGTTACAGGCAAGGTAAAATTACCCGAGTTAGTGAGGAGCGCATTAGCCACCGTCCCTACCTTGCGGATGCCGTGTACATAAATCTTCTCCCCAGCATACCTAGTGAGCATTTCGTTCGAGAAGTAGTATTTATAGCGGTGCTTCACCCCTGTAGTGCCACACGCGGTGCTAACCGCCGCCTCGTTAGCGATATTAGTTAAGCCAGTGGCCGTAACCAGTGTTCCAGAACCTGCAGGGCCACCCGCATATATATGGAGGTTAATAGGCTCACTCACCCGCTCCTGGCATGCCCAGCCGTACACGTAGGTTCCACTACTGTCCTTGTCTATCTTGTCGACAAAACCCTTGACGTTTCCTGCTGTGTTTCCGCCAGAGTCTTGAGCCAGATGCATATTAGCCTGTGCGCCAAGCACGCTCCCTGCACTACCCAATGTCGCATCAAGGTTAGCAGGGGCAGGCAGGGTAAACAAACAAAGGAGCGCCACAAGGGCGATACCACTGCGTGCTAAAAAATGTTCCTGTTGGTCGGGAGGAGTCATATAATTAGATATAAATGCAGAAAAGGCGCCAAGCAATAAGCTTGTCGCCCTGACAGATTTTATTGTATACCCGCTACTTTGCACAGCTAGAGCATGGGTGGGGATAACCTACTCTTTATATAGATGCAGGCGCTGATCTGCTATCATCGGGTCATGAAGCTAGTATCCTGGAACGTAAACGGTATACGGGCGGTGCATAAGAAGGGGTTGTTTGTACCCTTTATAGAGAAGTACAAACCCGACTTTATCCTCCTCCAGGAGACCAAGGCGGAACAAAATCAGAGCGAAGTTGACCTCCCTGAGTATGAGGAGTATTGGAACTCCTCTACATCGCGAAAAGGCTATAGCGGGACAGCTATCTTTACTAAGAAGAAGCCAATAGCGGTTCTATTGGGGCTTCCGGAGGACATTGCCAAGAAGTATAAGCTTCAAGATGACGGCTGTGGCGACCCCAATACCGAGGGGCGGATAGTCGCTCTGGAGATGCCTGATTTTTATGTGGTTAGTGTCTATACCCCCAACGCGAAAGACGACCTCTCTCGTCTAGCGCTCCGGCACAAGCACTGGGACCCCGCCTTCCTTGCCTATATGAATAGACTAGAGGAGTCTAAACCAGTGATCTTCGCCGGAGATCTCAACGTGGCTCACACTCCGGACGACCTCGCCAACCCAAAGCCAAATGAGGGCAAAAAAGGGTTCACTAAAGAAGAGCGTGAGGGCATAGACAACCTCATCGACGCCGGCTTTGTAGACACCTTTAGGCTCTTTACCAAGGGCAACGGCCACTACACGTGGTGGAGCCATTTTGCCAACTCCCGCGCACGAAATGTTGGGTGGCGGATAGACTATTTTTTCGTATCCAAAAGCCTCAAAAACAAGGTAAAAAAAGCGGGCATTTTGCCAGAGGTTATGGGCTCCGACCACTGTCCCGTTACTCTGGATCTCTAGTTTTGTTGGATATAAAAAGCCCCTTTAACGAGCGTCAAAGGGGCCTGTGTGAAACCCCTTCAAATCAAATTTCTACGAACTGAGCTAAAGTATCGGAAAATCCAATTACTTTGAGAGTGTGGGATTTCCATACCCGCCCAAATGAAATTAAATTAGAAGGTTCACACTACACGCTGTACATCACGTGTGCGGAACTCACCCTTACAGGGCTAGAAGAATAAATTCCTTTAACTATTGAAGAACTAACGCACCGCACCTCTGCGACTAATACTACGCGCGTAAAGGACAGTGTAAAGGACACTCATGTGGATAAAGGACAAAAGGTAAAAAAGCTATGATACAAAATACTTTTTTCGAATGTCCTTTATCTTTTTCTCTTCGGCCTCTTCTTTTTTCTCCTTGCCCCCCTCCCCTAATATCCGCAATTTTCCATCGGCAAGCTTTGTCAAATCACCCAACCTTTCCCCCAAATATTCGACGGTATTTTTTGTAGGGTCATCAAGCACTTCTTCCAGCAGTGCGTGCAGCATCCATCCAATACGCGGGCCCGGGGCTTCGCGAGTAATTTCCATTACCCGCTTGCCGTCGACAGCCAGCATACCGACTGAAATAGGATCCCGGAGTGCCTGTTCAATCATCGACTGGTACATCCGCAAGCGGAACGGCTGCTCTTTAGGCCTGCCTGTCCCTATTCGGTCACAGATACGAAGCTTAACCAGGTCCTCAATGTTTTCCCTCCCGACGTTTGTGATAATCCGCCGGACTGCGGAGAGGGTTATTTTGTCCGGATCGGAGAAGAACATGTGCCACCTGACCAGTCTCTCGACTTTGTCGACTATTTCACGTGAAAATCGGAGATCTTCAAGTACTTTTTTTGTTATCTTGGCACCTACCACGTCGTGTCCATAAAAGGTCCAATCCTTTTTCTCATCTGACCACCGGCTGGTCTTTGGCTTCCCTACATCGTGGAAGAGGGCTGCAATGCGGATGTCGGAACTCCAATCCTTGTCCGCCGCATGCTGGAGGCTGCGGAGATTGTGTTCAAATACGTCAAAACTGTGGGCTTGATTTTGCTCCACCCCCATCCCCTGCTCAAGGTCGGGAGCGATATACTTCAGTAACCCCATACCTTGAGCCAACACAAGGGATTTAAGGGGTTTTTGGGAGTTGATGATTCGGACAAATTCGTCTCGAATACGCTCCTTTGAGACCTTTTCAAGTTGTGAAACCAGCTCTACCATGGCCCCCTTCGTTTCCTCCTCGATGGCAAAGTCGAGCTCGGCTGCTATGCGTATCGCTCGAAGTATCCGGAGGGCGTCCTCGCCAAAACGTGCACGAGGTTCTCCTACCGCTCGAACCAACATGTCCTTTATGTCCTTTATACCTCCATAAAGGTCAACCATTTTTTCCTGTGTCGGGCTATAAGCCAAGGCGTTAATGGTAAAATCGCGCCTTTTAAGGTCATCGTCGAGTTTTTGGCTAAAAATAACGCTATCTGGCCTCCTTGAGTCACTGTACTTCCCTTCCAGGCGGTAGGGCGTGACCTCCACTACTTTTAGGGTCTCGTCGAGAGAGTCCGTAACCACACCCACCGTACCAAAGTCGTTGGTATAGTACGTGTGGTCAAAAATACCCTGAATTTCCGCAGGCGAGGCGTTCGTTGTCACGTCCCAGTCGTGAGGCTTGCGGTCAAGAAGCAGGTCTCGTACGCAACCCCCCACTACCCAGGCCTCAAAGCCCGATTTTTCAAGATTTCCAACGATTTTTAGGACTTCGGGAGGTATTTGGCGTAACTCAGGTTGCATGGCACAATTCTAGCACGCACGGACACGGGCGTGCCCCCGTAGCTCAATGGATAGAGCGCCTGGCTTCGGACCAGGAGGTTCCAAGTTCGAGTCTTGGCGGGGGCGCAAGGCTTACAGTAATTGCAAAAGTAGGTATAATCGTTTGGTGCGACGAACTGAATAGCATTGCGGCCATAGTTTAGTGGCAGGACGGCTCCTTGCCAAGGAGCAGGCGCGAGTTCGATTCTCGCTGGCCGCACCATAAAGGACATGAAGTTGGGGCAGGTTTGTTGGGAAATAAGGATTTTTAACGGACATCTGTGGATAAAACTGTGGAAATGTGCATAAGGGACGTCTTTAATGGCCTTTAAGATGTTTCATAAGTAACTTTACACGTGAAAAAGCTCCTGTATGCCCAGTCCTAAGAGAAAAATAGGCGATATTGGCGAAGGCGTTACCTCAAAGTACCTTATCAGCAAAGGGTACGTCATCCTTGAGAGGAACTATTGGAAACCATGGGGTGAGATAGATATTGTTGCAAAAAAAGGCTCTATCCTTAGATTTATCGAGGTTAAGTCTATTTCACGTGGAACTCTTCGCCCGGAAGAAAATATGCACCCAGCTAAGCTAAAGAGGCTTCACCGAGCGGTACAGACATACTTGCTTGATAGGAAGGTAAAAGACACTCAGGAATGGCAAATAGACTTAGCTTGCGTGTTTCTGGACTTTTCTACACGAAAGGCACGGGTAGAATTAATCGAAAATATCGTGCTGTAAACAGAGTATTCCCGAGTTTTTATGGTAGATTTGAGCCCACGGGCCGTCGTATACCGGTAGTACGCTTGCTTTGGGAGCAAGATGACCCAGTTCGATTCTGGGCGGCCCGACAAACATGGAAAGAATTACACTGACTACACGTCCCTCAAGAGACTACGAACTTCTCGATTCTGGAAGAGAGGAGAAGCTTGAGCGATATGGAGCCTTTGTGCTTGCTCGCCCTGACCCCCAGGCCCTATGGGAGAAAAAACTTCCAGCCTTGGCGTGGGAAAGCGCAGATGCCCGCTTTGTGCGCAAAGGGCGTGAAGGGGAATGGACGGTACAGTCTGCTGTGCCAGGGGAGTGGGAAGTGGCATTTGGCGGGCTGACCATGCTTATTAAACCAACTTCGTTTAAGCATACCGGTCTTTTCCCCGAACAAGAGCCAAATTGGGCATGGTTGCGAGACGCCATAACTGCTGCGAGGCGGCCTGTGAGCGTCTTAAACCTGTTTGGCTATACCGGCGGGGCCACACTTGCGGCGGCACAGGCAGGGGCGCAGGTGGTGCACGTAGACGCCTCTAAAACTGCTGTTGCATGGGCTAGGGAGAACGCTACTCGCTCGGGCCTCTCCGACAAGCCTATCCGCTGGATTGTGGAAGACGTGCTTGTCTTTGTCCGCAGGGAGATAAAACGGGGAAATCGCTACGATCTCATCGTCATGGACCCTCCTGCCTTCGGCCACGGCCCCAAGGACGAGCTTTGGAAGATAGAAAAGCATTTGCTTGAACTTGTATCACTCTGTAAAGAGCTTCTGAGTGAAAAGCCGCTGGGTATCCAGATGAGTGGCTACGCTGCTGGCTACTCGCCGCTTGCGTTTGCATACAATCTCGAGCCGTTTGTAGCGACTTACGGAGGAGCGGTTGAGTATGGAGACCTTACGATCGAGGAGAAGGTCCATTCGACAAGCTCAGGACAAGGGAGCGGGCGACTCCTGCCTTGTGGTATCTTTGCAAGGTGGCGGGCGTAAGCAAAATTTTGCGGGATTAGTTTAGTGGCAAAACGACAGTTTTCCAAACTGTAGTTACCGGTTCGATTCCGGTATCCCGCACAAACGGACAAAATGCTATAGTCAGGCCATGGCTGTCAAAAATGTTGTTATTTTGCTAGTAATCGTTGCGATTCTTGGCGGCGCATGGTGGCTTACAACCCAGTACTCGACTCCTGTTTCCACACTTGTACCCCAGGGTGACCATCATTTTGCAGAAGCGACCGACCTCTACTCGATAGACATTACTTACCCAGCCGCCCCTAGTGCCGCCATACAGGCTAGGATAGAAGACATAGTGAGCGAGGAAATTACTCGTTTTAAGTCTGAGAGCGTAGGACTTATTGATGATCAGGAAGCAGCCCGCATACGCGCCACTGGGCGGCCCTACGAGCTTATTATCGAGTATAAACCGCATGCCTACGAAGACTTTGTTTCCTATGAGTTTGATATTTACCTAGACACCGGAGGAGCTCACCCCAACAGCTTCTTTCGTACAGCGACATTTGACGCGGGAGGGCGGGAGCTCTTGCTTAAAGACCTCTTTGTTGAAGGAGCGCCGTACCTGAACCGCCTCTCAGAGGAAGCCTATGCAGGAGTGACGGCAGAACTCGCTAGCCGCACCGGTGGGGAAGTGACGCCTGACATGGCAGATACGGTACGCTTGGGAACAGCTCCATCTCCTGAAGCACTCCAGTTCTTCTATCTCGACGAAGGCGCGCTGCACCTCCTGTTTCCGCCCTATCAGGTAGCGGCCTACGCCGTAGGCTCGTTTGACATCGCCATCCCTTTGAACGAACTGCAGGATATCCTGAAACCTGAGATACGCTAGCTGCAACGAAAAAACCCCGCTTGTGCGGGGTTTTTTCGTTTCGAGGGGATGGGGTCTAGCGAACCGCTTCCTTAAGCGCCTTGGCTGGCTGGAACTTAGGGACGCGCATAGAGGGGACCTGTACGGTCTCGCCGGTGCGCGGATTACGTGCGGTGCGGGCGGCGCGCATCTTGGTCTTAAAGATGCCGAGGCCGGCCATGGAGACTTCCTCATTCTTCTTCAATGCTGAGACTATAGTCTCGATCATGGCCTCAACGGCGCGCTCGGAGTCGGCCTTGGTGCCGCCCAAGACCGCATTGACCCTTTCTGCAATATCCTGCTTATTCATATTTTTTAAGGTTAGTAATAAGAGTCTTTCCGCTCCAGCCCTGTGTAGAAATGAGACGAAAAAACCTAGATTCTAGTATAGTCCCTCCAAAAAACCGCGCAATAGAGCCACGTGGATACGAAAATTTGACAAAAAAGCCAAAAGTTCCCTAATTAGCGCGCAAACTCGATGGCTCGGGTCTCCCGGATGACCGAAATCTTGATTTCACCAGGATATTTAAGGTCGCTTTCGATACGAAGTGCGATGTTGCGAGCCAGGTCGCGGGCTGCCAGATCGGACATTTCTTCTGGCTTTACGAACACCCGTACCTCGCGACCGGCAGAAATGGCATACGACTTCTCCACGCCGGCAAATGAGTTGGCTATTGCTTCGATATCAGCCAAACGCTTGAGGTAGTTTTCCACTGAGTCACGCCTTGCGCCCGGGCGGCCGCCTGAAATCGCGTCCGCCACCTGCACAATGACCGACTCGGTCGTCTCGTAGGGGTACTCCTCGTGATGAGCCTGCATAGCTTTGATGACCTCTTCGGAGACATTGAACTTTTGGAGGATGCGGCGGCCGATCTCGACGTGAGTGCCCTGCACTTCGTGGTCGAGGGCCTTGCCGATGTCGTGAAGAAGAGCGCCTGCGCGGGCGATAGCCGGGTTTGCGCCAAGCTCCTCGGCAATCATCCCCGCAATATGGGCCATTTCAATACTGTGCTGCAGCACCGACTGACCGTAGGAGGTGCGGAAGTGGAGCCGGCCCAGAATCATGAGGAGCCTGGGGTCAAGGTTGAGGACGCCGGTCTCAAAGGCTGCGGCCTCCGCCTTTTCTTTGATTATTTTGTTGACCTCCGCTTTTGCCTTTTCCACCGTCTCCTCGATCTTGGCGGGCTGTATGCGGCCGTCGATAATCAGATTTTCAAGTGCCACTCTAGCAACGGCGCGGCGCAGCGGGTCGTAGCTTGAGAGCACAATGTTGCCCGGCGTGTCGTCGATAATAACCTCAACACCTGTCGCACGCTCAAACGCTTTAATGTTGCGACCCTCTTTGCCTATAATTTTTCCTTTGAGGTCGTCGTTCGGAATAGTTATGGCGGTTGCCATGGTGTCTGAGGCAACAGAGTTGCCGAGGCGGTGTATAGCGGTAGTCAAAATCTCCCGCGCCCGGCGCTCAAGCCGCTCCATGCCGTCGCGCTCGAGCTTGGCAAGGCGCATCATCAAGTCTTCGCCCGACTCGCGCTCGAGCTCTTTGTAAAGCGTCTCCTTTGCCTCGTCTTTGGTGAGCCCCGCCACCTTGGCGAGCTCGCTCGTGCGCTCGGCCAAAAGAGTGTCTGCGCGCTCTTTAATGGCTTTGACCTCTTCAATACGGCCCTTTACTCCCTCAAGCTCGCGGTCGAGCTCCCCCTGTTTACGCTCGAGCGCCTCCTCGCGTTTAAAGACCCGCTCCTCGGCGCGAGTCACCTTGTCCTCTTGTTCTTTGAGTTCTCCCTCGGCTTCGACGAGTATTTTCTTGCCTTCTTCTTCCGCGGTCGCGGTTATCTTTTTTGCCTCCTCGCGAGCGTTGAGAAGTATCTGTTTTATCTCAACTTCGATCGAGCCTTTTTGCGAAAGCCCGTAGAGCCAGCGGAAGATATAGCCGATTGCTATACCGGCCAGGCCCGCAAGCCCCATTAAAATTAGTGCGTATGTAATAGACATAAGACGTGTTTGGGTTTTCCAAACCGTCCTCTCCCCAGCTCAAAGAAGCTAGCTGTGATTAGAGCCCGTGCGAACTGACCATCGCTTTCTTCACAGAATAAATCATTGAATAGAGTCGAAGCGGAAAGGAAACGTACCTAAAAGATGTAAATAACGTGAGTTGGATACGAACCTGAAGTGAACACTTCTACAGTACCAGAAGAGTGCAGGCAAGACAAGTCCTGACGGGTGTAAGGCTTGGCCTAGCGGCCTTGAGTGCTCCCGTTAGGGCTTGGCCTTGCCGAACCTATTTCTTACTGCCTTGGTGAGCAAAGATCTCGTCTATAACCCCGTACTTTTTTGCCTCCTCCGCACTCATAAAGTAGTCGCGCTCGACGTCCTTTTCTACCTTCTCCAGGGTCTGGCCGGTCGCCTTGGCCAAAATTTTGTTCAAGCGCTCGCGGGTCGCGATTATGTGCTTGGCGGTAATCTCAATGTCAGTGGCCTGGCCCTGAGCCCCGCCCCATGGCTGATGGATCATCACCTCGGCGTTAGGCAAGGCGAAGCGCTTGCCCTTGGCACCGCCCGCAAGCATGATTGCAGCACCTGAAGCAGCGATGCCTACACACACCGTTGCTACGTCCGGCTTGATGTGGTTCATCGTGTCGAGCATGGCAAGTGTTGCCGTAACCGAGCCACCGGGGGAGTTGATATAGATTTGGATATCTTTTTTAGGGTCCTCAGACGCCAAAAAGAGGAGCTGAGCAATCACCAGGTTGGCCGTGTGGTCTTCGATAGGGCCGCCAAGAAAGATAATCCGCTCTTTGAGGAGGCGGGAGTAGATGTCGAAGGCGCGCTCGCCATGAGGGCTCTTTTCTATCACCATCGGCACTAACTGGCTCTTTATTTCGTTATTTTGCATCTGGGGATTATACACTTGACGAGCAACAATTTCAAGCGGATAATTTAAATATGGTCCGCTGCTGTATGCAGCGGCAGTTGGTGGATGAGAGCCTTCAGGCTCGGAGGGGTCCCGGCTCTGCAGCAATGCATCCGGGCCCTTTTCTTTTGTATAGCGCGTTGACGTTGGAGAGAGGCTCAGGTATAACATTGCAAACGTTCCGTTTTGATAATCAATGGAGGGTCATCGCGATGAGATTGTTGTTACGAGTTGTGGCCTCGTTGCTCGGAGCAGCAGCCTGGATGCAGGCAATTGAGGCAGGCCAATTTGTATCAAATGCCCAAGCCTGTATCCAGCGTGCGGGGCTCGAGGCCTGCTTGCGCACCCCCGAGCTCTATAGGAGTGTGGGCATACAACGTATTTTCAACGCGCTCATGCTTCTTGTTGCGACGGTAGTGATGGCCGAGCTCTTCCTCCGGCCAGTGAGGCCTGGGTCAGGAGCAAAGATGCTAGCCATGGGCGCACTCTATGCCTTTTGGGGTGGCTTTTTCTACGCGCTTATGTTCGAGACACTGACCAGCACACTGCCCTGATACACGAAACGGCCGCGCTTTGCGCGGCCGTCATGTTATTGCACTATCTTGATTGTTATGTTACAGTTTTTATCAGCAACGGCCAGCCAAAGGAGGATCCAATGGCCATTCGCTCTGCATACACCGTCGCCCACGTCCGCCTCGCGGCGGAGGCCGGCGACCTCGAGGGGGCCCGCAGAATCGCGGACACCCTCAACCTCTCCCAGAAGGAGCGGGCGGCCTTCGGGCTCAACGCCTCCGACAAGGAGAGCAATACCGAAGAGGGACGGATCTCTGCTGATTCCGCCCCTCTTTTTATTTTTCGCCTTTTTCTAAAAGCTGCAGCACACGCTCGTTGCGGAGCACGGTTTCGATATGTATACGCACCAGCTCCTCGCGCGCGCTAGGAAAGTGCTCCAAAGCATGCTTCATCTCTTTTTCTACTGCCTCTTTGTCGGCCTCGACTTTCTCTTCGGCGGCAATTTTGTTTAACGTTAACTGCAGTTTGGCGCGCTTGGTTGCCTGGTCGCGGAACTCTTTGCGCAACTCCTCTTCGGTTTTGCCGATTTGCTTTAAATAGTCTTCGTACTTCACCCCAAAGCGCACCACATCCTCCTTCATTTGCGACATTATTTTATCGAGCTCGCTTTCTACAAAAATAGTAGGAATTTCTACCTTAACGCCCGCCAAAAGCGTGTCGATTATCTTGCCGCGGCGCGTGTCTTTGGCCTTGCGCTCTTTTTCCTCACCGATGCCTTTTTTTATTTGCGCCTTAAGTGCATCAAGTGTTTCAAACGCGCCGACGCTCTTAGCAAACTCGTCGTTAAGCTCCGGCAGCTCTGCGTCTTTTTTACGACTCTGACGTATCGATTCGATAGTCTGCCCAACTTCTTCTTCGGTTGCGGGGAGCGTCATTTCAAGCGGGATGTTTCCGCCGGTTTTGAGCCAGTTTTTTGGAAGCGTTACCTCTGGGTACACAGCAGTGCGTATGGTAAGCCCCACCGGGTTTTCGGGCGCGAGCTTTGTTATCTGAATGTGGGGGCGGCCGACGACGTCGAGTTTGAGTGTCTCGACAAGCTCTGGGTAAAACTCGCGGACAAAGTGATCTACCGCCTCTTCTAAGACACCTATCTCGCCAACTTTCTGGAGGGCAATAGTGGTAGGCACCTTGCCTGGGCGGAAGCCCGGCATCTCCAAGTGCTCGGCAATGTGCTTCAGTGCTTGCTCGCGGTAAGGGTCAATCGCCTCGGCAGGCACTTCACCCACAAGCTCTACCTCAGAATCCGGCAACTCCTTTTTGGTAAACGATTTAGTTAATGCGTCAAATTTCACCGCGCGAGTGTAGCATAAAAATTAAAGACTGGCCTGTTCGCTGTTTGGCGCCGGCTCGGCACCTTTCTGCTGCTCCATTACTAAAAAGTAGATGCCGCCAAGCAGGAGCACCAAGACCACTATCACAATACCTGCCATGGGCCCTACCCCGTGCTCCTGTTTTTTTCGGTCTTCGGGAGAGGGGATGTCCATATATCTGTTATTCTATCACTTTCCGAACTTTTGCTTGTAGAGTTCTAACGAATGTTCAAGTGCACGCTTTGCTTCTGCAGTGCCCTCAAAACCTTCGACTTTTACCTCAACCGGCTTACCCTTGAGTTGCTTTATAGTCTCAAAAAAGAGTTTGATTTCGCGCAACGTGTGTTGGTTAAGGTCCCCGATGTCTTTTATATGTTCCAAACGGCGATCCTCTACAGGAACGCCAATGATTTTATCGTCAGACTCTCCACCATCATTCATTTTCATAATGCCGACGGGCCGCGTTGGTACCAACACTCCCGGGTGGAACGGGAACGTGGAGATAACGAGAGCATCTATAGCGTCACCGTCGTCCCACAGTGTCTGGGGTATAAAACCGTAGTTGGTCGGATAGTGAGTGGGGCCATAATTAACACGATCAAGCCTGATGAGGCCTGTGTCTTTGTCGAGTTCGTACTTGTTCGATGAACCAGCCGGAATCTCAATAATTACATTGAGTTCATCCGCTGAGCCTGTCGGTATGTCGTGCCACAAGTTCATATCGTTATTCTAGCGTGCCTTCTTTTGTCTCGCCAGTCTGGGTTGCCTCGGCAACCGTTTCGCCTTTGACCGACTGGATGTCGATGCGCCAACCGGTGAGCTTAGCTGCCAAGCGCACGTTCTGTCCGCCGCGGCCTATCGCCAAGCTCTGCTGGTCTTCGGCTACCTTGATAGTTGCTTTGTGCTCCGCTTCGTCGAGTGAGACCTCGGCGACTCTAGCAGGGGAGAGCGCCTCTTCGATAAAGTGTTTAATGTCTTCAGACCACTCGACAATATCTATTTTCTCGCCGCCGAGCTCGCTTGTCACAGTAGAGACGCGCACGCCGCGCTGGCCTACCAGGGAGCCGACTGGGTCTACGTGCGGGTCGGTAGATGCCACCGCCACTTTGGAGCGGCTGCCGGCCTCGCGCGCGATTGCCTTAAACACCACCGTGCCGTGTGCGGCTTCAGGCGCCTCCATCTCAAACAGTTTTGCCAAAAAGTTAGGATGCGCACGCGAGAGGCGGAGGTAGATACCACGTGGGCTCTCTTCCACCTGGTAGAGGAGCGCGCGGATGCGCTCGCCCTGGCGGTAGCGCTCGCCGGGGATCTGCTCTTCGTACGGGAGTATCCCAGTTGCGCGGCCAAGGTCAACATAGAGGTTGCCACGCTCCATGCGCTGGACGGTGCCGGAGACAATTTCGCCCTGGCGGGCGCCGTACTCGGCTACAACCGACACCTTTTCCGCCTCGCGGATCTTCTGGATGATGACTTGTTTAGCGGTTTGTGCCGCGATGCGGCCGTAATCGTCTTTTGCCTCAAGTGGGAAGACCAGCTCCTCGCCCACACTCGCATCGCGCTTGATGAGCTTGGCGTCTGCAAGTGTGATGTGCTGCTCGGGGTTAAAGCGGGGGAGTTCGGCAACCGCTGATTCATCAGCGGACAATTCAGAAAGTGGGTTGCCTTTTGCCGCGTGAGCGGCAGGCTCCTTCTTTACTTCCTCCTCGCCCTCTTCGACAAAGCGCACGGTTGTGTCGTCTACCACTTCCTTAACCTGTACGAACTCCGTTTTACCGGAGTCGAGGTCAAGGTGGGCGCGAATTACCTGGCCTTTTTTGGCATATTCTTTTTTGTAGGCGGTCGCAAGCGCGGCTTCTATAGCCTCGATTACTTTGGCGCGCGGTATTCCGCGTTCCTCTTCGAGCTCGCTCAGAACCGAATTCATTACTTTGAGGTCAAACATAGTTAGTTCCTGATTTTTTTAAAAACCGAACCGCCCCTCGGGGCGGTTTCAGATGCAAAGTAGTATACACCCCTGTACAATAGAGTCAATGCAAGTGCAGGATGAAAGCCTGAGAGCTTTTTTGGTGGAGTCGGGCGCGCTCTCGCGCAGAGCGCTCGAGGAGGCTGCCCTGCTGGCACATGAACGGCAAGAGTCTCTGGCCGAGAGGCTCGCTTTAGGCGGCTACCTCTCGCACGACGAACTGCGGCGCGCGCAGGCGCATCTCCTTGGTGTCCCGTTTGTCGAGCTCGACCACCACACGTTGCAAGAAGAGGCACTGTATTTAATTCCTGAACCGCTTGCGCGCGGCAAGTCGATGGTCGCCTTTGCGCGTCGAGGCGAGGAGGTGGAGGTTGCACTGCTCGACCTTGACGACCTTGTCTATGTAGATTTTTTGCGCACTGAGCAAGGGCTTAAAATACTGCCGCGGCTTACGACCGCCGAGTCTATAAAGCGCGCGCTCATTACCTACCAACAAAAACTTAAGCAGCAGTTTAGCTCGCTTGCCAAGGGCGGCACTCACGCCACCGAGGCGCTCTTACGGCACGCGCTTCTCTCGCGCGCCTCGAGCGTACACCTCGACTTTAAAACCGCGGGGCTTTTTGTGCGCTACCGGATACAGGGTCTGTTGCACGAAGCAATGACGCTCCCCAAGGAGGCAGTGGAGCTTTTTGCCCGGCTCAAAGAGATGGCAAAACTCTCGCCGACCTTGCATGTGCCGCAGGAAGGCGGCTTTAAGGTGGATATACAGGGCGGCGAGGAGGTGCGGGTGCGAGCACACTCCTCGCTAACCCACGCGGGCGAGCGGCTCGTACTGCACCTCAACCCCGCTACCGCGGCCCGCAAAGGTTTTTCCTTAGAGAGTTTGGGGCTCCACGGCGAGCCGCTTGACCAGGTGTACGCACTCCTGCATGCACGAAGCGGGCTCATCCTTGTTGCGGGGCCCGTAGCAAGCGGCAGGACGACACTCCTCTATACCCTGCTCGACACGCTCCACGCGCATCACCGCCACATGGTTACTGTGGAGGAAGAGGTTGAACTGGCGCTCCCGTATGCCACACAGATGCGCGTGCGGCCGGAGGTGGGGCTCGATACCGCCGCTACCTTGCGCGCGGCCTTAAAGCAAGACCCGGATGTGGTGATGGTATCTCACGTACGCGACCGCGAAGCGGCAGAACTTGCAACCTCTGCCGCGGCACGCGGCATCACGGTACTTGCCGGGGTTGAGACACCCGAGACATTTGCCGAGGGAGGAGCGCGTCTGAGAGGTACTATCTCCACACGTGTAGTGGGGCGGGTGTGTCACTTATGCAAAGAGGCGTATAAGCTCTCACGTGCCGAAAGCACGCCGTTTGAAGGCTATGCAAATTTTGGAAAAGTGCTCGCAGCACTTAAAGAAGAGGGGATAGTGCACCCCGACACCCAGTGGAAGGAAGTGGCTTTTGCACGGGCAGGGCAGGGCTGCGGGGAGTGTGAGAGGGGTTACAAGGGCGCAGTGGGTCTGCAGGAGGTACGGGTGCACGGAGAGGCCTCCCTAAAACTTATAGAAGACGGGCTCTTTAAGGCGGCGCAGGGAATAACCAGCATTGAGGAGGTGTTTCGGCTGGTTGGAGAAGACTAGAGTTAGATTCCCTTACTATTTTTCTCGAGCCACGCAGCAATTTCTTCGATAGTCGGCTTCTCAATGACAACCCAAAGCACAAACTTTTCTATTTCTCCTTGCTCTGGGGTGAGATTGTAGCCATTTATCGCAAGCAGTTCCGTCCCGATCAGATACGAAGTTCTTTTATTTCCATCAATAAACGGATGATTGCGAGCCACACTCTCAATCACCGCGGCGGCTTTGGTAAAAAGAGTAGGGAACATGTCTACTCCGCCTATCGCCGTCTTAGGGCGCTCCAGGGAACCTAAAAGCCCATTCATATCACGTACACCAAGAGTACCCCTCGTGAGATTAAGGACAGTAGCGTGCAAGGCAAGGGCTGCTTCTACGGAAACGTAGCGGGCCTCCATTATTTATCTGCGAGCGCTTCGAAGTCTTTACGATATTTTTCTATATAGGCTGTAGCACGAGCCACTGTGTCTGAAATCCCCCCACCCTGCTTTTCGGCCTGCTTGCGTACTACGAAATCACCCGCTTCAGTAAAAGTCGTCGAAACTTCCTGGCCAAGGATAAATCCCCGCTCCTCCGCACCCGATTTCGGCATAACAATGCCAATAGAACTACCGATTTTTATCACTTTTTGCTTCATGGCTGGATTATAACAAGATTATAATGTTATTGTCTAGTGAAGAGAGAGAGAACAAAAATTTATTTTTGATTCCGAACGAGCGACGACAATATCGAAATTATTCATTATAATTTCGTTATAACCGTAATAATTAGCGTTTGCAAGGTAAAATAGGGGATAGGCTGGGCGAGATGACAGGGCACTTGACAAAAGTCAAGTGTGGGTGTATACTGGTAAGGTACCGTTGACATAGGTTCAGGTAAGCAGCTTTTAGAGGAGGCGGCCACCAACAGCATATATATAGTCCGTAAGGGCTCTATATATGAGGCGATTGGGGAGCACTTCTACTAAAGGAGTACTGCCCAGTCGCCTTTCTTTTTTCTTTAGAAAAAGCGATAAAAAAGCTAGTTAGGACATAGGTTGGAAAGCACGCTTTCTAAAAATGTCCTCGCTACGACAGGATGTGAAGTCGGTGAGCGGGTCGGATCATTGACATAGGAATAGCAGCTAGGAAAAACGCTAAACAATAGTGGCGTAAGCCACGACAGATGTTGTTCCTCGTTGCCGGACTAACCTCACACAGGTTGGTACGGTACGAGGGATCGCAATGGGTGCGATTCAAGTTCAACAGGAGGAAGAGAAATGCCGATTCATCCTAATACCCCGACGTGGGTAGTTGTTTGCCTGCAGTTCTACTTCTTCGGCCTGGCGGCCGTCACCCTGTACATCAATGCATACGGGTGGCCGGCGTTCTTTCAGTCGTATATTCCGTAAAAGGGATTGAC
>MEWW01000006.1:38848-46182 GCA_001775475.1 Candidatus Adlerbacteria bacterium RIFCSPHIGHO2_12_FULL_53_18
GATGCAATGTTCGTTCGCTGGTTTTACAGGTTTACATCTGCGCTCGTCTGCCTGATGGCAATACTTGCGCTCGTTGCGGCTGCCGGCGGCTTTGGATTTCTTCCCGAAGTTCAAGGTCTCCGTTAGCCCCACGAACGTGGGGCGGCGTGGGTAGCCGCGGGCATGGGCATAGTCATGACCATTCTCTCCGCATGGCTGTGGAGGATGAGCTACGTCGGGGAACCGGAAACGGCTTTCGGTGCCCACGCAAGAGCGTGGGGAATAGCGTTGACGATAAGGAACATAGGACTCATGTTCATTGTCCTGGCGTTCCTTTTCGCTCCGCAGATTGGCGACTGGCTCCTTGGCAGGTGAAGTTGCCAGCGGCATAACACAGAGGCAGGGTGCGCAGCCTCTAAAAATATTTGCGCGCCCTGTTTAAGCGCTTGAACAATCGAGCACTTAAATAGGGTTACGCATTTGCATAGTGCAACTGCGGCCCTGAAATGGAGACGGGAAAATGTGCAATAAGTCAATTCGGGTGAGAAAGATTTTTGACCGCTGCGGCCCCGAGGTCGCGAGGACGGTGGGAGAATTCTTCGGCGACAACTTCGCCAACCTGGCCGACGACCTCATCGCCGGTCGCAAGCCGGTCAAGATCGGCTACGCCGATCGACATGGCGCCACCTTCTTCGCTTATTCCGAAGCAGATGCGCGCAAAGCGGCAATGGCCGCAGACAGTTCCTACTGACAACGTTCGGAGCGGCGATTCTTTTCGCCGCCCCATTCAAGCTCTTCATCTCACATGGAGATTTTGAAAGGGGTCATCGAAAGGAGGTGAGTGACGATGGTCGATAGAGAAACTCGGGAGGTTATAGCTGCAAGGCAGAAACCTCCCCACAAGTTTCACGAGCTCCCCATTTGGGTGCTGGACAGTGTCCCGTTGTGGATCCTGGCGGCGCTCTATCGGGGAGGGGTGCATAAGCTCGGCGACCTCGTGCGTTACACCGAGACCGAGCTATTGAGGACCCCGGGGTTTGTCGGTGAGGTCGGGAAGACCACTATTGGTTCCGACCAAGTTGAACAAATCCGGAAGGGTCTCGCCAAATTTGGCCAGACTCTTTGGGAACCGACTCGCTAACCCCTAACCCAAGGAGGGAGTCATGGGGATTGAAACCGAAGTGCCAGGAAATTCCTGGTTCGCCTTATACTTCCTCCAACACCTTGCGGTGTGGGGAAGTGTTGCCCTTATTGTCCTCGCCAAATGGTCTCAATTGCGGGACCGGAGGCGAGATATGTAGCTCGCGTGCGGGTAATGGCGTGGAGCGCCTCCCGACCCGCGCGCAGGTGGTGTGCGGCCCCGACGAACGTACGAGTACGTATCGTGCAGGGGCCGCCGCTGCCGTTGTTCTTTAGTTGTATGGCCGCTTTTGAGCTGTAAACGGATCCTCTAAATGCGCTTAACCTCGGTTAAACGCATCCGTTTGCAGCTCTATGGCGGTCAGGCATCACCCCCACCTTCTTTAAGAAGGTGGGGGTTTTGCGTTTCTGCGGAGGTGATATATTGACGAACATGGCACGCAAACGTCTCATTGTCGGCAACTGGAAGATGTACGTAGAGAGCCCGGAAGAGGCACATGCATTTGCTCTTGCGCTGCGCCGAAGAGTGCGCGGCTTTAAGGGCCTTGAAGTGTGGCTTGCACCGCCGCACCCGCTACTCCCCGACGTGAGCCACGTGCTTGAGAGCTCGCCGGTGCGGGTTGGTGCACAAACAGTCTCCGCACACAGCGATGGGGCTCACACGGGCGAGGTCTCGGCAAAAACCTTAAAAAAAGTCGGCGCACTCTTTACCTTAATTGGTCACTCAGAGCGCCGCATAGCAGGTGATACCAACGAGTTGGTGCGTGCGCAGCTCGAGCGCGCGCTTGAAGCGGGGCTTGTCCCGATATTCTGCATCGGCGAGCGCGAGCGCGAGACAGACGGCGAGCACTTTGAGCTCCTCGAGGCTCAACTCACCAGCGCTTTGAGCACTATCCCTAAAAACACGCTCAAAAAACTTGTTGTAGCCTACGAGCCTGTGTGGGCTATAGGCAAACACGCCGCAGACGCCATGCAGCCAAGCGAGCTTCAGGAGATGGTTATTTTTATACGCAAGATTTTGGCGGACATGCTCGACAGGGCTGCGGCATTGCGGGTCCCCATACTCTACGGCGGCGCGGTCGAGCCGCAAAATGCCGCAAGCTTGATTACAGAAGGCGGCGTGGGCGGGCTCCTTGTCGGCCACTCCTCGGCTGAGCTCGACCAGTTTCTTGAGATTATAAAGGCTACGCAAAACTAAATCTTCAGGCGTCGCATAATTTTCTTGCTGAAAATTTGCTGCCTCTCGGCCCGTCGGCCTCCGAGACACGCCTTCAGATTTGTTTTGCTACGCCGTGAAGGAGCTACGTTATACTACGGTGATGGAATTACGATCAGTTCGCGATGCGGATGTAGCGGGCAAGCGCGTCTTGGTGCGGGTTAATTTTGATACTCCGACCAAAAACGGCGCCATAACCGACGGTACGCGCCTTAGAGATGTAATTCCTACGCTTGAATTGTTGCGTAAACGTGAAGCGTCAAAAATAATTCTTTTAACCCATGTAGGAAGACCAGGAGGCAAGATGGTTGAAGCGTTACGTGTTGCGCTACAAGAACAAGCGTTGCACCAACTTACGAAAGTGCCTTTTGAAGTCCTCGAGAATCTCCGATTTGACCCAAGGGAAGAAGCGAACGATCAGATTTTTGCCAAAGAACTCGGAAGCCTTGGTGACGTATTCGTAAACGAAGCATTCTCTGTCTCTCATCGCACGCAAGCGTCTGTTGTGGGTATTACAAAATTTTTACCGAGCTACGCCGGGCTGCGTTTTGAAGAAGAGATACAAAAACTCTCCGAAGCGCTCACTCCGCCTAAGGGCGCCTTGGCGATAATCGGCGGTGCCAAGTTTGAAACCAAACAGCCGCTTATAGAAAAACTGCTCTCCAGCTACAGCAAGGTCTTGCTAGGCGGCGCCTTAGGAAATGATGTCATCAAGGCGCGCGGGCTCTCCGTAGGAGCTTCGCTTGTTTCTAACGTACCGGTGCCCACTGCGATTGCGAGCGAAGCGAGGCTCGAGATTGCGACCGACACCGTGGTAAGCGAGCGGGATAAACACGTCGAGCGCACGGCACTAACCAACGACATACGCGCAGTGGAGGCGATTGTCGACATTGGCCCCAACACGGCGCGCGCGTGGGCCGAAGAAATTACAGGTGCTTCGTTTGTCCTCTGGAACGGCCCCATGGGCATTTATGAAGACGGGCATACGCGAGGTACCGACGCTCTTGCTGAGGCGCTTGCAGGCTCTCCTGCAAAAGCGGTTGTCGGCGGTGGAGACACTGTAGCCGCGATTTCTAAATTTTCGTTCGACTCTGCGCGCGTCTTCATTTCAACCGGCGGGGGAGCGATGCTTGAATTTTTGACAAAAGGCACCTTGCCGGGCATTGAGCCCCTTAAAAAGTGAGGTGCTCATTGTCCACAGGTTGCACATCAAAGAGTATGGGGGTATAACCCAAATAGCTGGTACGGGGCGCGAAACTCTAAAAAGTTACGGGAAGTGAATGCAACAAAATTCCAACCAAGCCACGAAGTGGCAGTTGCGGGGCGTAATCGCGTTTGTTTTCGTTATCATTGTTGCACTGTTCTACACTATATGAGAACAGGCACATGTTGCGGGGTCGCCATCCGGCGGCCCTTGTTGTTTTTATAACGCGCTCGCTTTGGATATACCCTTTTGTGGCAAGAGGTGCACGTGCGCATGCGGAACATCTTTTCCGACAACGGATACTTGCACATAGCCGACAGAGGAGTCCTTCTTCATATCTTTGGCAATACGCTTCGCGGCCCTAAACACTTTGTCGAGAAGTTCGTCAGGAAGGTCTTCAAACCACGGATAGTGCTGTTTCGGTATGAGCAGGGTATGGCCGGGAACTTTCGGACTAATGTCTAAAAACGCCAGCACCTCATCGTCTTCATATACCTTGTCTGAAGGAATTTCGCCTTTGGCGATTTTGCAAAAAATACAATCATCCATGAAGGCTCCGCAAAACTTCCTGCTCAACAGAGATAAACGGCACTGTTTCGCAGAAAGTTTTGCTTCGCTTAGTATATACTATGCAAGATGAAACAGTACCGCGTGCGCGTGCGCGAGCATGACGAGCTTGTAGTAGACCTCCTCCACGCGCGTGGGATTGTAGAAAAGCACGATCAGGAAAAATTTTTGGAGCCTGATTTCTTGCGCGACAGCCACGACCCGTTTTTACTACCCGACATGGAGCGCGCGGTCGAGCGTGTCATAGCCGCACAAAAAAATAATGAGAAGGTGTGCGTGTGGAGCGACTACGACTGCGACGGCATCCCGGGCGGGGTCATGCTTTCGCAATTTCTACGCGGCATTGGGCTCACCGTTGTACACTACATCCCGCACCGCCACAAAGAAGGCTACGGATTAAACGAAGAGGGTATCGACGAGGTGATTTCGCAGGGAGTGACGCTTTTTATAACAATAGATCTCGGCACAACCGAACACGAGGCAATCGCTTTTGCCAAACAAAAAGGCATCGATGTTATCGTCACTGACCATCACGAAGTTTTAGCCTCGTCATATGCTACTTCGGATCCTATTGCCAGTTACACCGGCGGCTCAGTATCCTCAGCAGCACACGACTCGGCTTTTTCTTTGCCTCCGGCTTTTGCAGTCCTCAATCCTAAACGCCCCGACTCGAAATATCCGTTCGACGGGCTCTGTGGTGCGGGGGTGGCGTGGAAGCTGGTGCAGGGCATCCTCGCCAGAAATCGCTTTGGCATGGCAGAGGGCCAGGAGAAGTGGCTTCTCGACCTGGTGGGCATCGCCACACTCTCTGACATGGTGCCTTTGGTAAACGAAAATCGGATGCTCGCACACTTTGGCCTGCGGGTGCTGCGGCGCAACCGCCGCGCGGGCCTTTCGTCACTCTTGAGCTTACTGCGCATTAACCCAAAAACTCTAACCGAAGATGATATCGGCTTTATGGTGGCGCCGCGTATCAACGCCGCCTCACGTATGGACAAGCCCTCAACCGCTGCCAGGCTCCTTTCAAGCGAGAATGCGGAAGAAGCGGGAGGGCTCGCGCGCGAGCTCAACCACATCAACGACGAGCGCAAGGGGGTGGTTGCTTCGATAGTAAAAGACGCAAACCACCGCCTGAAGGAAAATCCGATTGAAGGACCGGTTTTGGTGATGGGGAGCCCTAAGTGGCGGCCGGGCGTGCTTGGGCTGGTAGCCAACAAACTCATGGAGGTGCACCAAAAGCCCGTGTTTTTGTGGGGAAGAGAGGGCGGGGAGACTATCAAAGGCTCGTGCCGCTCCGGGGGCGGTGTCAGCGTGGTTGATCTAATGGCTGCGGCAGGAAATGTCTTTGAGCAGTTTGGCGGACACCACGCCTCGGGCGGGTTTACGGTAGTTGAGGCTCGGGTGCACGAACTTTCCGGTCGCCTCACCGCAGCGTATGAAACGATACAAGCTTCGGCTGCCGCTGCAGCCGACACCGTAATTGAGCGCGAGCTTGCGCTCTCCGAAGTGCCGTTTGCCTCGCGCTCGCTTCTGCGGCTTGCGCCTTTTGGCACAGGTTTTGAGAAGCCGTTATTTATCTTTCCGCGCGTTTCTGTCTCGAGCATGCGTTCGTTTGGGAAAACCGGCGACCATTTGGAGATCATGATCGGCGACGGGTTTGATGCGCCGATATCGGCGGTTTCGTTTTTTGCAACGCCGGACTCGTTTTCCAAACCGTTAACGCAAGGCTCGCGCGCGGACATTGTGGGTCATGTGGAACTTGACTGGCGCGGCCGCCCGCGAGTGCGCATTGTTGATGTACTCTAAGGACATGGAGCGGCTGATTATCTACACGGACGGCGGCGCGAGAGGCAACCCGGGCTCAGCGGCCGTCGGTGTTGTTATTCAAGACGAAGCGGGAAAGATAGTGAAAGAACTTTCTGAGTACATAGGAGAGACCACCAACAACCAGGCGGAGTATGAGGCGGTGATACGCGCTCTGCGCGCGGCCAAAAAAATATTTGGAGAAAGGCTGCGTGACATGGAGGTGGAGATGCGGATGGACAGCGAGCTCGTGGCGCGCCAGCTTTCCGGCATCTACCGGGTAAAAGACCAAGGGCTCAAAGAGCAGTTTGCAAAGGTGGCAGAACTTCGGCTCGAGTGGGTACCCAACATAGCGTTTGTACACGTGCCGCGCGCTAAAAACGCCCGCGCCGACCTGCTCGTCAACGAGTGCTTAGATGCTCGTCTATAGCGCGGCGCTGGGGGTCCTTTCTGCCATTGCCGCGGCCTTTCTGTTTGGTGTCGGTTCGTTTGTGGCGACAGTATTGCTCATACTGGCCGGAGGGTTGTGTGCGATGGGGTGGCGGCGCGCTTATACGCCGCTTTTTGCCGCCGCGCTGTTTCTTGCGGCTGCTTCGTTTGGGCTTGTACGTACCGAAGTGTTTCTTGTTGCAGAACAGGGGAGCAATCTTGCCGTGCAGGTTGGCAAAGACAGGGCGGTAGAGGGAAGGGTAGTGAATGACCCGGAGCGGCGCGAGACGTCGCTCCACGCGCACATTGAAGCCGCTGTTATTGACGGCGCGCCGGCGCGCGGCAGGTTGCTTGCAACACTGCCGCGCGAAGCAGAGCTCGCCTTTGGAGACCGCGTACGTCTTGCCGGAGACATTACAGCGCCTGCAACCTTTGAGACCGATACGGGGAGAGTGTTTGACTACCCGTCGTACCTGCGGGCGGGCGGCATCTCTGCAGTGATGCGCTACGCCACGCTCGAAGAGCGGGTTGAGGGCGCATGGTCGGTGCGCAGAACGCTATTTAGCGTCAAACACTCGTTTGAACACTCGCTTCGCAAACTCCTGCCGGAACCAAACGCATCGCTGATGGAGGGCATACTCTTGGGCGAGCGGCGCGGCATACCGGAAGATTTGAACAACGCGCTTATTATTGTAGGGCTCATCCACATTGTGGTGCTCTCCGGCTACAACATTTCGATTGTTGCCGAGCAGGCGCTCCGATTTTTTAATTTGTTCCTCTCGCGCAAGCACGCGCTTGTGGTCGGCGCCGTGGCGATTGTGTTTTTTGCACTGATGGTCGGCGCAGGGGCCACGGTAGTACGCGCAAGCATCATGGGCCTTATTGCCATACTTGCACGCGTCATGGAGCGTCCTGCCTTGGCACTCCGCGCGTTGGCACTGGCGGCTGTGGTGATGGCGTTGTGGAATCCGACAGTGGTGCTGTACGACCCGTCGT
>MEWW01000007.1:0-6495 GCA_001775475.1 Candidatus Adlerbacteria bacterium RIFCSPHIGHO2_12_FULL_53_18
GGCCAGCCAAGCAGCAGAAACAGAGCAAGCGGCGCGCCCATATTTGCTCCCCTCTCCACAAAGTCCCATATAGGATCGCCGACTAGTGGCCGCACGAGGGCTGTCCAAAATGCCCAGAGAGCCATCCAGAGGATGAAAATACGAACTGGCTTGATGAGAATCAGAATACCGAGCGTAATGTCCATAAGACCGACCAGCATCATGAGCTGCAAGCCGGTAGTCGGGTCTGCAATGCCAAAGTGCGGAAACCAGGCAAGCCACTCTTTCTTGCCCTGCAAGGCAAACACTCCGTGCCCAATAAATTCTGCTGAGACCGCAACCCGCAGGACCCACTCGATTAATTTTGCGTTGGCCATAAAAAATATCTACTGCTAATTATATCCACTTACTAATAAGTATACCTAATAGGGAATTTTGCACTCCTCGAAGCAGTGCGCATTGCGGTTGAGGCGGTATATCTTTTGCCGGCCTGACGGAATGCCCTCTACCGCATCAACCGAACGCAGGACATTGAGGTGGTGCGTTACCGTAGGTTGTTGGAGCTTGAGATTTTTTGTTAAGGCCCCGACTGTCATGCCTTCGGGTGCCTTGCCAAGCATACATATCAGGTTATAGCGGCTGCGTTCTCCCACCGCTTTAAAGCACTCCGGGCAGAGCTCTTCCTCGCCAGATTTCACCCATACGGGGCGTTTATACGTTTTTTCCTCTTTACCGCGCAGAGCTTTTGTTCTCGACTTGCTTGTCCCCAGCTTTTCCTTTTTCATAGATACCCGTCTATGCGTAGAATATGAATAATATAGACGATTATCAATATAACACGTTATTCCCTATGCCACGCCACTCCTCCACAGCCCCCCTTACTATCATTAAGCGCGACGGCTCAATCGTTCCCTTCGATGCTAGCAAGATTTCCCGTGCGGTGGAGAAAGCGATGCGCGCGTCAGGCGAATATCGCGATGGTGCGCCGGAGAGGGTTGCTGGTGCAGTAACAAGAAAACTCGTTGAGCACAGTGGGTCAGATACGGCAGTGGTACCCACCGTCGAGGGTGTGCAAGACCTCGTTGAAGCCGAACTCATGCTCCAGAAGTTCCCTGCGACCGCCAAAGCGTATATTCTCTATCGCGAACAGCACGCCGCGCTCCGCAAGCAAGAGGAAGGGGTATCAGAGGAAATTAAGGCGCTCGTACATGAGAGCAAGCAGTACTTTCCCAATCAGCTCTCCGAATTTATTTTCTACAGCACCTACTCGAGGTGGCTTGATGAGAAAAACCGCCGCGAAACCTGGGCGGAAACGGTAGACCGCTATGTCGACTTTATGCGCGAAAATCTGGGCAGTAAGCTCAAAAAAGCCGAGTATGAGGAAATTAGAAGGTACATGCTCGAAATGAAGGCGATGGGCTCGATGCGGCTTCTGTGGAGTGCTGGCGTACCAGCGCGCGCGAGCAATGTGTGTGTCTATAACTGCTCGTTTATTGCTCCTGCACGTTGGCAAGACTTCGCGGAGATTATGTATATTTCGATGTGCGGCACGGGGGTCGGATTTTCTGTTGAACGACAAACGGTTGAGTCGCTTCCATTGATCAAACGCCAAACCGGGAAAAAACTGCCTGACTTTGTCATTGGCGACAGTAAAGAGGGCTGGGGCGACGCGCTTACTCACGGCATGAACACCTGGGCCTCTGGACAGGACGTAGCATTTGACTACGCGCATGTTCGCCCGCGCGGAAGCAGACTTAAAATAATGGGCGGCAGAGCCTCCGGCCCCGAGCCCCTGAAGAGCCTCCTTGACTTTACGCGCGAGAGGATGCTCGCACGCCAAGGCCGACACCTCACGACACTCGATGTACACGACATCGTCTGTAAAATCGGCGAAATCGTCGTTGCAGGCGGCGTGCGCCGAAGCGCCTTGATTTCCCTCTCTGACCTGGACGATGTTGAAATGCGCCAGGCAAAAAACGGTCAATTTTACTTGCATGACCCCCAGCGTTCCATGGCCAACAACTCGGCCGTATACAACGAAAAGCCAACGATGGAACAATTCCTCGACGAGTGGCATAACCTGGTAACGTCAGGCTCCGGCGAGCGCGGGATATTTAACCGTGGAAGCTTGCGCAAGCAGCTCCCTGCGCGCCGGTGGAAGCTTTTCGAGGAGGGTTACTGGACTTCTGGTACCAACCCGTGCGGCGAGATTGTCCTCAAATCAAAACAGTTCTGCAATTTGAGCGAAGTCGTGGTACGGCCGGAAGATACAGAGGAGTCGCTTATGGAGAAGGTTCGGATCGCAACTATACTTGGCACTTATCAGGCATCGCTCACCGACTTCCCCTATCTCTCGCCCGAGTGGAAGAAAAACTGCGAGGAGGAGGCTCTTCTCGGTGTCTCCATGACCGGTCAGTGGGACAACACGGCCGTGCGTGACCCGCAGGTTCAGCGCCGGCTTAAAGAAGTTGCGGTTGAAACGAACCGAAAGTACGCGAAACGGTTCGGCATCAACCCTTCAACCTCTATTACTGCCGTAAAGCCCTCCGGCAACGGTTCGCAACTCTTCGACTGCGCTTCGGGTATGCACCCGCGCCACGCACCCTACTACATTCGCCGCATACGGATCGAGGGACACAACCCCTTGAAGAAGCTGCTTGAAGACGAGGGCGTACCGTGTGTGCCGGAGGTCGGCCAGAGCAAAGAAACCGCGACAACTTTCGTGCTCGAATTCCCGGTTAAAGCTCCTGCAGGAGCTATCGTAAAAGGCGATCTTTCAGCGCACGATCAGCTCGAGTATTGGAAAATGCTTAAGGAAAATTACTGCGAGCATAATCCGTCGGTAACAGTCTCGGTTGCCGCGGACGAGTGGCTTTCTGTCGGCGACTGGGTGTACCGCCATTGGGATTTGGTCGGCGGCCTTTCATTTCTCCCGAAGTCTGAACATGTATATCAGCTTGCGCCGTATGAGGAAATAACCGCGGAACGTTACCATTCGCTTGCGGCACGGTTCCCTGCCATAGATTTCTCCAAACTCGTTCTCTACGAGCAAGCCGACCAAACTACCGGTGCTAAAGAGCTCGCGTGCGTTGGCGGCGTATGCGAACTGGACCTGACGACCCCGGAATTGCAGACAACCTAAGTATGTTTTATACGCGCAAAGGAGACAGCGGCACTACGGGGCTCTTCGGCACTAACGAGCGACTTCCTAAAGAGAGTCCGGTCTACGAGGCACTCGGCACGCTCGACGAGCTTAATGCGCTCCTTGGTATCTGCTTTGCAACCTCAAGGAAAAGAGAACTGCGGATCATACAGCAGCATCTCTTTATCATTCAGGCGGAGCTTGCAGGAGCACACAAGTGTATTACCGCAGAACACGTGCGCGAGCTTGAGGCCATAATAGACGATCTCGAAGCGCAGATGCAGCGCCCAAGAGCGTTTATCGTCCCCGGAAACACCGAGCTCTCCGCGTGGTTCGACTATGCGCGGGCTGTGTGCCGCAGAGCAGAGCGCACAGTACTGTGCGCGAGGTTACTCCGCAACCTCTCTCCCCATACTTACGCCTACCTCAACCGCCTCTCATCGCTGCTCTATGCACTTGCGCGAGTGGCGGGAGCAGAAGCAAAAACGCCGGAGGTATCGCCTTCTTATACATAAACTATCGCCTATGAATACAAACAAGGTAATAAAAGTCGTCGGCATGGCAGCCGTGATTCTCGCGCTCGTGACGGGTCTTTCTCTTTACATCAATTTCAGTCAACCGCCTGAACCTGCGGCGCAGGGACCGCAGTCATACGTCGTAGTGCTCACGATCGATAGCGTGTACGCGGATAAGCAGGTTGCTGTGTCTTCAGACGAGACCGTACTGCGCATGTTGGAGCGGTTGGATGACGCAGATTCCTCTCTACAACTTACGACCAAGGAATTTGCGGGGCTTGGTATCTTGGTGGAAGGTATGGGTGCCTACCAAAACGGCACGGATGGAAAATATTGGCAGTATTTTATAAACGGTACGCTCGCACCGGTAGGAGCGGATCAGTATGTACCCGCAGCTGGCGACAGAGTGGAGTGGCGGTTTATTGTGCCTGAAACGCAGCTATGACTGTCAGTGTAAAAAATATCATCGAGGCATGTGTACTTATAGCACTCGGCATAACTGCTCGCCTTATCCCTCACCTTCCTAACATGACGCCAGTGGGAGCGATTGCGCTCCGATCACGGGCGCGCTTTGGCACATGGGGACTTATAATCCCTATCGTGAGCATGGCTCTCTCTGACGCCTTAATTGGTTTTTACGATCTCCGGCTTTTAGCGAGCGTGTATATCTCTTTTTTGTGCGTAGGGTTGATGGGCGTCCTTTTGAAGAAGCGGCCAGCTGCACCCCGCCTCGCTCTTGTGGCGCTTGCGGGTTCAATGCTCTTTTTCGTCATTACCAACACAGCCGTATGGGCGCTCTCACCCTGGTACGAGAAATCGCTTATGGGGCTCATTGCTTGCTACATCGTCGCACTTCCATTCTTCGCCTCAATGCTCGTAGGCGACCAGCTCTTCACGTTCTTACTGTTCCGCTATGAGAAGTCGGCGAAATTTTACTACATCCTCAAGAACTTTTTATCCACCGACCACTTACCCGCACCCATAACCAGAAGCACTGCACACGCTGCAACGAGCAAAAGCACATACTCGTAGCCGCCTGCGGTCGACGAATATCCTTTGCTCAAGTGCACGGTAAGAATGGCCAGTATCGCGACAAGCCCGGTAAGCTTAGCCGCAAGACGGGTGTACGCGCCCAATATGAGCGCCAAACCTCCGATAGTCTCTATCGCGATAAGCACGACCGCGAACAGCTCCGGCACGGGGTACTGCAGGGTATTTAAGAAGGCGGCAGTTAAATCCACCCCTGCCTCCCACTTCTGCCAGCCGTGGGTAAAAAACACGAGACCGGTTGCAATACGCAAAAACAAAAGCACTTCGTCGCTCCACTTCGCCGCCCAGGTGCCCGAAATAATATGTCGCATACGTAAAAAATGCGTTAAAGACTAATACCTCAAGTATAGCAACTGGGAACGGGCACTAGGTCGCACGTGTGGAGACTATTTTGCCGTCGTCTATATGGATGATTTTGTCGGTGAGTTTGGCATACTGCTCTTCGTGCGTCACCATAATGATGGTCTGTCCTTCTTTGTGCAGGTCTTTAAAGATGTCCATTATGACCTTTGACGACTGGTTGTCGAGGTTGGCGGTCGGCTCGTCGGCGAAGAGAACCTGCGGCTTGTGCGCCACTGCACGGACGATCGAAACCCGCTGCTGCTCGCCGCCGGAGAGTTGAGAGGGGAGATTGTGCAAACGTTCACCTAAGCCCGCGCGCAGAAGTGCCGCAGCCGCTTCTTTGTATGCGCGTTTTTTTGAGTGCCCCTGCATCAAGAGCGGGAGCGCCACGTTTTCAAGCGCGGTGAGTTCAGGCAAAAGCGCGTAGTCCTGAAACACGTAGCCGAACTTAATAAGACGCAAACGCATTTTTTCATGCGCACTCAT
Organism: Candidatus Adlerbacteria bacterium RIFCSPHIGHO2_12_FULL_53_18; assembly: GCA_001775475.1. Lineage (GTDB taxonomy): Bacteria > Patescibacteriota > Minisyncoccia > Phycocordibacterales > SBAW01 > GWA1-54-10. Next base: position 5,515 of record MEWW01000007.1, read on the forward strand.
CGAGTGCGTGTTGTGGCCGTCGATAATAACTTCACCGGCGGTGGGATCGTCTAAGAGCGAGAGCTGGTAGAGAAGCGTGCTCTTCCCTGCCCCCGAGCGGCCGATGATCGAAATAAACTCGCCCTCTTTCGCCTTAAAGTCGATGCCTTTTAAAACGCGGGTTTCCACCTCGCCGTTTATGAATGTTTTTTGGAGATTTTTTGTTTCAATCATACGTTTCTAGTTGCGGCCCAAAATCGAGTCGAGGGTATTTTTGCGGATAATCATCCAGGCGGGTATCAGACCTGCTATAACGGTTGAGACTATTAAGAGCCCCACGCGAACAAAAGTTTGGCCGTAGGGCGCCACCAGTATGCCGTCGCTAAACGGAAAGTCGATCGGATGCGCATTGAAGAACGGCACGAGAAAGCCATACACTAGGAGCAACCCGATAGCGGAGCCGATTACCGCATAAAAAATCGACTGAAATACATAGGAAATCATAATCGCTCGGCCGCTAATGCCGATGCCTTTTAAAATGCCGATAAACTTGCGGCGGGTTATGGCGTTGATAAAGACCACGATAAAGATCGTAATCGAGGCGACGACAAGACCTATCGAGGAGAACATGGTCCCTAGCATATTAAAGGTGTTGATGATGTCGAGAAAGGCCTGCGGCAGCGCTTCGTCGAACGTCTTTACGTCGGCGTACAGGTCGGCACCTCTCAGCTTCAGCGAGTCGCGCACTGCCTCGGGCGAGGAACCCTCCCGCACCTTCACCGCTATTTCGGTCACGTTGCCGTCGGTGCGGCCGATGATACTTCTAAACTGCGAGTCCACCATAAAGGCACGTAAGGCTATCTCGTCGACCTTGGTCTGGAGCACCCCTTTAATAGTGACCTCTCGTACGACATCCCCCACCTCGATGCGGATCTTATCGCCTATACCGACATCGTTGAGGGTCGGAAAGCCGGCCGACTCTATCGGCGTGTATTGCGAAAG
>MEWW01000007.1:6518-43676 GCA_001775475.1 Candidatus Adlerbacteria bacterium RIFCSPHIGHO2_12_FULL_53_18
GGTCGTAGTCGCCGGGCGTCAAAAACTCTCCCGCTATGATGTCTTCGCCCAAACCCGTTACCGCATTTTCGAGTACGGGGTCGATGCCGACAATGTTGGCGTTTGCGGTATCGGCTTTATCAGTGTCTTTGCGGGTTTGGTAGCCAGCTTCGAGCGTGCCCGCCATGCTGTAGCGCGGCGTTATAACCTCGATCTCAGGCAACGAGTTAAGAAGTGTGATTAGGTTGGGACTGTTCTCAATGTAGCGCTTGTCCAAGGGCGCCGAGATGATGATGTCGCTCGTAAATTTGGTGCGCACCCCCTCGACTGCGCCCTGCAAGAGCCCCACCAAAATGCCCGAGACTACCACCAGGTTCAGAAAGGTCAGTATCATGACCGAAATAATGAGCGAGGTGGTCCAGAGGCTCGCGCGCCGCAGAGCCCGTAGTGCCAAAAACCAGCCGATACGGATATTGAGAGGTATCATGAGACGCTACTCGGAAAGTACGACTACTTCGCCTGGAGAGAGACCTGAAATAATTTCTATCGAACCGATCGATGAGACAGCACCGGTCTCTACCTCGCGCTCTTTCATAGTCTCTCCTTCCATAACGCGCACGAAGTCTTTGCCGTCGCGCGAAGTGACCGCGCGTTGCGGAATGCTGATAATGTTGTCTCTGCGGTCTGCGGTTATAACAACGTTTGCAGTCATGCCGGAGCGTATCCGCTCGTCTTCCGCTACAAACTCCAGGATTGCTCGGTACGTGGAGACGCCGTCGCGCACCGTCTCTGCCGGGTCGACGGACACCACCACTGCATCAAACAGCACTCCGCTGCCGTATGCATCGAGTGTCACGGCCGAAGAAGCCCCGGGCCACACGAGTGAGAGATTTATCTCCGGCACAAAGCTCTCTATCTGCAGCGTATCGTCGCCAATGAGCGAAATAACCGGCTCATTAACTGCGGCGGTAGCGCCAACCTCGGTGTCAACCACTGTGATAATGCCGACAAACGGAGCGCGGAGTACATGTTCGTTTATTTCAGTCTGGATGCGCTGAACTTCAGCTTCGGCATTTGCAATCGCCTTCTCGCGCGTCCGGAGTGTCTCTTGATACGCGTTGTAGTTTGCAAGATACGATGAACTCTTGGTGTTTGGAATAGTTATGTACCAGATAGTATTCTCGTACGCGGCCTGCCCGTCTGGGAACGAAATAAACAGTCCGCGAGTGCCTAACGCTGTCGGCTCATTGTCGAGCACCTCTACCAGTCCCACGGTTTCCAGCTGGAACACGCGCAGCTCGTAGTCGGACGAGTTCTCTTTTTTAGTGATGCGTGCACGATACGTACCCTCTGCACCGTCGTAAATACCGGTGATTGCGGGCGCAGTGGCATCGTCGGACGAAGACGACGGTACGGCGGCAAGGTCGTCGGAGAGAAGGGTTCTGTAGGCGCTTGCAACAAGCTCATCCTGCTCTTTTTGTACTTTATCGAGGTCAGCCTGCGCCGTGCGGAGTTCTGCCGCAAGCACGCTGATACCGAGTGTGGCAAGTGTCTTCCCTGCAGCGACCCTGTCGCCCACTCTAACGTTAAGCGCTTCCACCCGACCTGTTTCAGAGAAGGCTAGGTCTACTTCCTGTGCTGCCACCACCTTGCCGGAAACGGAGACTTGCTGGAGAAATGTACCCTGCTCAACTACAAGAGTTTCAACAGGAACCTCGCCGTTCGAAAAGTAAAACCATGCCCCAAGTCCTGCGAGCACGGCAACTCCGATATACACCACGGGCTTTCCCGTAAGTTTTTGCAACGCTTTTTTCATACTGTCGTATCACTTTACTATAACTTTTGTTTCTCCCAAAGCTCGAAAAAGCGCCCTTTTTTAACCATAAGTTCATCGAAATTGCCCGACTCCACCAGCTGCCCCTCTTCAAGGACCAGGATCTTATCCATCTCTTTAATAGTGGTCAGGCGGTGGGCGATAACGACTGCAGTTACGGTTTCGAAGAGCTGGTGAAGTGAGTCGCGGATTTTTTCCTCCGACTCGAGGTCAAGGTGCGAAGTTGCTTCGTCCATTAAAAGGAGTTTCGGCTGCCTATATATCGCGCGTGCGATTCCTAGCCGCTGGCGCTCGCCGCCGGAAAGCTTAATACCCTTCTCCCCTACTACCGTGTCGAGACCTTCAGGCAGTTTGCCGAGAAAGTCTGCGACATGCGCCGTCTCAAGCGCCCGCAGGAGCACTTCCTCGCTCTTTTTGTACTCCGGATTGGTAATCGTAATATTCTCCCTTAGTGAGAGGTTAAAGACCTCGGTGTCTTGGAGCACCGTCGAGACGTGGCGGAAGTAGTCTTTGCGGCTCAAGTCTTTTATCGATACATCGTCAAAGAGAATGTCGCCCGTAAATTCGTCTCGCTCTTTAAGGAGCAGTTTAAACAGGGTAGATTTGCCGGCTCCGGAGAGGCCTACAATGCCTATCTTTTCCCCGCGCTTGATTTCAAACGACACGTTGCGCAGAACCGGTAAGTCGCCGTAGGCGAACGAGACGTTTTTGAGAGCAATGCGCTGCCACTCCGGACTAAGTAGCACTTTGCCGACCTCGCTATCTATGCCGAGCGGCGACTTCGTAATATCCTTCATGCGCGAAACCGAGAAGCGGGCGGTTATGAACTCCTGGGTTACTTCCGAGAGCTCGTCTACCGACGACCAGATGTTTACGAAATAGCCGTTGAACAGCACGAGAAAGCCGATCTCGTAATGGCCTTCGAGTATCCCCATGACAATAAACGCGAGGATGCCGAAGCGGAACCCCTGCCCCAAGAAGTTGAGCAAGGAGCTCCTGAGCTGAAAGCGAAAAATGCGCAGCTTTACTCTTTCGAAAAGTTTTGCGGTCTTTTTCTCCGCGATATCGTAGAGCTCGCGTGCTATGGCCATCACCTTAACGCTCCGAATATTGTTGATGGCCTCGAACATAATGCCACTCACCTGCTCCTCTTCCTGGTTGACCATGTAGGAGGCTGCGGCCGCACGCCTGGTGAGCACAAACGAGAGCGAGAAGTACAGCACGATAAAAATAAGAAGAAACACGAGTATCGTCCGGTCGAGAAGCGCGAAGATAAATATGATGCCGACGAAGTTGACGATGATTTCTATAATATTGTCGAACCATACGCGTAAGACTTTGGTGAGCCCTGCGGCGCCGTTTTGGATGCGCTTTATCTTGTTGCCGGAGTTTTCCCGCTCATGCCACACCATGTCGAGCAAAAAGAGGTGCTTCAGGGTCTCGAGCGTCGCATCAAGAGCCACGCGCTCGGCAACACGGTAGCCAAGCCACTTCGCGGCAAAGCGCATGGTCGAATGCAGCACAACGGCAAGCCCCCAGAGTATGAGCACTACCCAAAGAGTGTCGAGCGACATGCCTGCCTCGTAGGTGGTGAGGAACGTAACTATGGTTGCAAACGCAAACGGCGGGTAGAGCCACACAAGGTCGGAGACCAGGCGAAAAAACGAGCCAAGCAAAAAACGCCATCGGTACGGCGCAATATGCCGACCGAGGTCTACGAAGAGGTTCCACGGGGAATACTCAACTTGCACTTCACTGAGACCCAACACTTTTTTCACTCTGTCTGCTCACTTTACCACGACGAGAGCCAGCCGCGCATCATCTCAATTTCCTGCGTTTGTGAAGTAATTATATTCTCTGCGAGTTGCTCCATCTCCGGCCGTTCGGTTCCAGCAGCAAGCATCTGCGCCATCATAACTGCCATCTCATGATGAACGATCATCTGCGAAAGAAATTCTTTATCGAAATCCGCTGCTGCCAGAAGCTCATCCAAATCCCCTTCCATCCCCTCCATACGCATCATGCTGTGGCCGGCAGCGCTTGGTGCGGCATTAAACCACTCCTGATACCACGCGGTCATATCGTTGATTTCCCGAGTTTGTGCATCAATGATGCCCTGTGCAAGCGAGAGAATTTCCGGACGCGCCGATTTCTCAAGTGCAAGCTCCGCCATCTCAATTGCCCCCTCGTGGTGCGGGATCATCTGGTCAATAAAATGCTGATCGATACCGTCACTTACTCCCATCATGGATGCCGGTCCCATCATATTAGAACCCGTGGGTCCCAAGAATGTAGGCGCCACAACAATGCCTATAAGCACACCGAGAATAAGCCCGCCAAGTCCTATCGTTATAGAAGAGTTCATAAGTATATTGTTAGTATATAACTCAATATAGCACGTTGTTAATACGAGATTTCTATCACGTCGCCATCCTGCATACGATAGTTTTCGAATTCGGAACTTTCTATTCCGTTGACCATCATTGATCTGGCGGTACCAAAGTTCTTATCCCATACATTGAAGAATTTCTGTAGGGCAAGATCACTTTTTGTAACTCGCCCGCCAAACTCCATGTGGACGAGCCCCGGTTCATCGTCGTGCGTATGTATAGGGTTGTGCACCGCGCCAAGTCCCATATTTGCAGGAATCTCTACTTCTTCTCCATCAACACGGACTGTGACCTTGGCATGCCAATGCAGACCATTCTGTGAGAGAATTTCCCCCTGTTCTGCCGGAGATGATTGTGGCATATACCCCAAAGCTCCGATTGCTGCGACAAAGAGCGCAATAATTCCTAGCGTATAGATTGGTTTCATAATTATCCTTGTTAGTTTTTAGTGAGGGCCGCTTCAATAGCCTGCCTAAACACTGCGTACGGCTGTGCACCTTCGACCAGCTGCTTACCTACTATTGAACCGGGAGTGCCGCTGATGCCGAGCGCCGCGCCCTCGGCCTTGTCAGCGTCCATTTCTTTCTGATATTCATCTCCTTTTGATTTCACCAGAGTGGCGACTTTGCCCGTATCGCTCGCGCCAAGAACATTTGTCGTTATTGAAGTGATTTTAGCTTCAGTCGCCCAGCCGGAATTTTCTTGGCCCTGATTATCGTATACGGCCTTGTGCCATAGATAGAATTTATCGGGCGCGACTTCCCACACAGCACTAGAGTACTGCCCCAGCGCCTGTGAGTCGGGGCCGAGGAATTGAAAATCCTTGAAGACTATTTTTACCTTGCCGGTGTCCACGTAGTCCTTGATGATCTGCGGCATTGCCCCCTGCTCATGGCGCTGGCAAAATGGACATTGATAGTCGTACCAATACGCAATAGTTACAGGCGCATTGGCATTGCCGATAAACGGTTCCCCTTCTGTTCTTACTCTGCTTATATCAACATCAATAGCTGCCGGTTGCTCTGGGTTTGCCGCTACGGGCCCTGTAGGCTGCTTGTTTGTGAATATGACCGCGCCCGCGATGATAACTCCTGCGATGATAATTGAGACCGATGGTGATAGGTTAAATTTTGATAGTTGAGCTTCCATACGTAATGTAAGGTTGATAGGGATAAAGAGCGCGGGCGTCAGTCACCGCGGAATCAACCTAACTTAAAAAATCTTTGGATGCATTAATCCGCGAGCAATAAAGCGTTGCAGAGAATCATGTCCTCGAACTTCCAGATCGTAAGAGATGAGGACAGGCTGGGGCGATGGGTGAAGGAGCCACAGGTACTGACTAAAACCAAGCACAAAAAGCAGTGCAAAGAGCAGCAGTAACAACATCACCGCACTCTGCACCGGGATCGCAGCAACAAGATTTTGCCAAGCGCTCAGGTGTTCAAGCGGATTCATATTGCACATGGCGGTATTATGTCCCATGAGTGCGCAGCCACCTATATCCTCCATGCTATGGCCCATCATCATGCCGGAATACAAAGCGCCAGTCGCCCCCACGAGCAAAAAAGTGGTGATGATTATGCTGGTGAGTAATTTTCCGAGATGCATAGAGTAATTATAAGCTACTTTGCGTTGTTGATTATGGTCTGAACTATGCGGTCGATTTCTGCTGGCATGTCTCCCAAATCGGCATTCGGAAAAAATTGGGGTAGGACAACAGGCCGCATGCCGGAAATGTACGTCTGGCCGTCTTTTACATACACGTTGATTTTACACGGCATGCAAAGTCCTATCTTGATGTCCGCTTTCAAAAAATCATTGGCGAATTTCGCGTTGCAAAACTCGATGATTTTAAATGGTTCCCGTACAAACCCCTTCTCGGTCAAAGTCTTCTGTACATCATGAACATATAAAACCCGCATGCCCGCTTCGGCAATTTTGTCTTGTGCGCTTTTAACCGCCTCGTCAAAAGCCTTCGTTGTCTTTACGGTGTAATCGAATGTCATACGTTCAAGCAGACCGTATCATATCCGCAAACCAATCCTTAGTCCATTAGATAATTTCACCACCTCTCCCGCGAGGGCTGCAAGACGGGTAACAAGAAATAACGCGAGCGCAACTACTACAAGGATCTCGACAACTATTGCCAAAAGCGCATTCTGCCAGTGCCCAACGTGGACAAGCACCTCTGCACATACCACTGATAGGGGCGACAACGATGCACAGCCTGCCTCATGCTCGTGGGGAGATAGTGCAACCATCGCATAGAGCCCAAATACCGCCGCAAAGATAAATGCGAGCAAAAGTACGGGGGCAAGCTGTCTACTAAGAGCGATCATAGTGATTTGCGGCGCAAAAGTGCTGCGTTTACGGCGACAATAACAGTTGAAAGAGACATAAACACCGCTGCGACCGCCGGCTGCAGCACAACACCCCACGCAGCAAGAGCACCAGCGGCAATAGGGAGCGCCACGACATTGTAGCCAGATGCCCAAAAGAGATTTTGAATCATTTTCGAGTACGTCAGGCGCGAGAGCCTAATGATTTTAGGAATATCGCGGGGGTCGTTGCGCACAAGGATGATGCCAGCAGACTCGATGGCTACATTGGTGCCCGCCCCAACCGCAATACCAAGGTCTGCTTGAGTCAATGCCGGTGCGTCGTTGACGCCGTCGCCCACCATAGCGACCATCTCACCCTTGCTCTGCAAGAGTTTTACTTTGTTCACCTTGTCCTCTGGGCGCACGCGAGCAAAAAATTCCTCTATGCCAAGTTCCGATGCCACCTCTCGCGCAACCACCTCCGAGTCCCCGGTAATCATTGCAATATGAAGTCCCATATCGCGTAGTGCTTCGACCGCTTCTTTTGCCTCCGGTCGAGGCGTGTCTGCAACCGCGATAGTACCCAACACCTCTCCGTTAACTTCGACCACAATATCCGCGCCACCGCGATGACCGACAAAGATTTGCCTCCCGCCGACATCTGCCTGCGCACCGGCACCAGGGATGCGTTTAAAATTTACCGCTTCCGGCACAACAAGACTGCGTTTCTGTGCCTCAGCGATAACTGCCTTGCCTATCGGGTGCTCCGAGTGCGCCTCTACCGCGGCGGCAAGAGCAAGTGCCTCGTCGGAGTTTGAATGCGTAACAGAGAACTTGCCTGCAGTAAGCGTGCCTGTCTTGTCAAAGAGCACGGTCGTGACGTTGCGCGCCGCCTCGAGTGCGAGGCGGCGTTTAACAAAGAAACCGTTTTTTGCTGCCATCGTGGTTGAGATAGAGGCGACAAGTGGGATTGCGAGCCCAAGCGCGTGCGGACAGGCAATGACAAGCACGGCAACTAGGCGCTCAACTGAAAAACCAAAGCTTTCCCCTACCATCACCCACACAACAAACGTAATTGCACCAGCACCAACCGCAAGCAAGGTTAGATAAAACGCCGCCCGATCGGAGAGAAGCTGCAGGCGAGACTTTGAACTTTCTGCCTCTGCTACTAAACGCATGACACCGGCAAGAAAAGTGCTTTCCCCTATCTTTTCTATCCGTATCGTGAGACTTCCATCTCCGTTTATTGCTCCAGCCACCACTTCGTCTCCTGTTTTCTTTTGGACCGGCCGCGACTCTCCGGTAATGAGTGCTTCATCCAATTCTGATTCACCTTCCACAATTATTCCGTCGGCCGGCACTTTTGCCCCAGGACGAACCAGCGCAATGTCACCCTGTCGCACATCACTAAGAGAAACGACTACTGTTTTGCCTTCACGCACAACCTCCGCTGTGTCTGGCAGCAGTTTAGCGAGTTCTCGCAATGCCCCCTTAGCACCCTGCACCGCGCGCATCTCAACATAGTGGCCTATGAGCATGACGGCGATCAGGGTCGAAAGCTCCCAAAAAAGTGTCATGCCACTGCCGAACAACACAGAGCCCACACTGTAGAAGTATGCAGCGGAGATCGCAAGTGCAATCAGGGTCATCATGCCGGGAAGCCGCGCCTTGAGTTCGCTCAACGCACCTCTAAGGAATACAAGTCCGCCGTAGAAAAAAACTATGGAGCCGAGGACAAGCTGCAGATACGGTGAACCCGCAAATGTGGGCGCGCTCCATCCAACTAATGCCTCCGGCAAATCGGAGTAAAGAATGATGGGTACCGTGAGAACAAGCACCACCCAGAACTTTTTTAAAAAATCCTCGGTGTGATGTCCTGCGTGTTTATCATGTGATCCATGATCCATATCACTTTTTCTTCTGCGCCAGCTTATACACTTTCAAAATCTCTTCGACCGCCTTTTTACTCCTCCCCGATTTTACCTGTGCAACCACGTGGGTCGTGAGATGATTCTCAAGCATCAAATCTTCAACACCCGATAGCGCCTCCTTTATCGCGCTCGACTGTGTAATGATGTCCACACAGTAGCGCTCGGTATCTACCATCTTTGTCAGGCCATTTAGCTGACCTTTAATGAGGCTCAGGCGTCGGAGTGCTTTTTTCTTCATGTCAGCTTTCATATCCCCATGATACCCCCATGGGGTATTTGTGTAAAGTAAAGAATGACTGTACCCTGTAGGTAGTGGTCGATATTATTTACAGTCACAACAAAATATATGATGGGTTATGGATATGAGGGCATGATTGGCGGAGGCATGGGCATTTTTGGACCTTTGTTAGGTCTCATTGTGCTCGTCGATCTTGTGCTGGTCGGTATCTGGCTTTGGCAACAGGTTTCGAAGAAATAATAAGTGCAAAAACGTGTTTATTCTATTGTACTAAGTGAAGGGTGCAAGCCAACCGTAAAGATAGACAGCGGCATAGGCAAGTGCCGTATTAAAAATGACAGTGCCAAGACCGAGAGGTAGCATGACACGCCACAGCGGGTATTTTAAAAATCCCATAGGGATCGTGACAAGATCGCTTGAAAAGGGAACGCATGCTCCGTAGAGAAAAAATATCGTGGGCAAGAGTCGAGGGTATCTTTCTTTTAAGAAGGAGAGTTTTTTAAGCGCAGTTTGCACTCGCACGGGCATGAGCTGCCCCCCGAAGTAGCCAACATAGTAGGTGGTACAGTCGCCAAATGTCACCGCAAGTGCGGTGGTGATACCAAGTATAAGCGGGTTGAGCCCTCCCGCAGCAAAGGAAATGAGAACTACGTGGTACGGAATGCCGCTCCCCGTAGTGAGCCCGCCCAAAAATGCAAGTACGAAGAGAAGTACATACGCATTTTCGACCCCGACGAGAGAAAGTATGCCCTCGGGCGAAAAGTAGAAAAAAGTGATTGTCAGTCCTACAAAAAAGAGTATGGGGAGAAAACGCAGTAGATATGCAAAGCGCTTCATGGACGGTCGCTCTCGGGGCGCGGCTCCCTTTTTGCGTAGTCGACAACACGGATAAGCCGCGCCTCAACACTTCCGTCTGCCAGCTCCTCGCCCACAACAACCACTGAGTCGCCTACCCGAAGTCCTCCCTCGAATATTTTATTACCTCTCCTCACCTCGGCATGCTCGGGTATCAGCACTGTGCGTGTACCTTCTCGTGGATCGGAGATAACAAGACCTTGTTCGGTGAGGCTCTGTACCTCGCCAAAGTACTGTTCTCCCTGCCACCTAACATGGGCATAGACAGCAAGTACCAACAACGTAGCCGCAATCACAACTCCTCCCACAGCTGCCGCGCGCCATACCGTGCTAGTCGTCATATATCGTTCACTATATCAAAGAGAGCAGGCGGATGACTTCTGGGTCTTCGACCTGCGGGAAGAATCGATAGTGTGCGCCGACGGCACCCAAAAAGTTCTCCGGCGACTCTAACACTACAAGCTCATCCGCCTCGCGCTTGATTTTCATCGCGACGTCAGAGGGTGTAACCGGCACTGCAACCACAACACGCATTGGCTTTTGCTCTTTAACCGCCTTGATTGCGAGCCGTATGGTAAGGCCGGTTGCAATGCCATCATCAACAATGATCGCCGTTTTACCGGAGATTGAGATCGGTGCTTTCTTTCCCCGGTAGAGCGCAATGCGACGTTGCGCCTCTTGTTGCTCCTGCACAACCCTTTGGTTGAACCATTTTTTATCGATATGCTTCAGTTCGGCCTCGTTGCACAAACGCGTGCCCCGCTCATCAACCGCGCAGATCGCATACTCGGAGTTCGTGGGGTGTCCCACCTTGCGCGCAACAACAATGTCGAGCGGCAGTTCAAGCCCTTTTGCTACTCGCTCCCCTATAACCACGCCTCCGCGCGGCAGCGCCAAAACAACCGCTTCAGTACCGTGATATGCCTTAAGTTTTTGCGCCAACTGTGTCCCCGCATCTTCTCTATCGCGGAACATAAGCTATTTCTTTTCCTCTGCTTTTTGTGAGCGTTCCTTCTTTTTCTTGCGTATTGGATTCAACCCCGCATTTTTTGCCTTGCCCTCAAGCCGCGGCGGGCGGGTGAGGTGGTCCTCTTTTCTCAAAAGTCTTTTCTTGTCCATCGGGTGCTGCTTCCTCATAATTCTTTAGTCGACATTGCTCATCATTATCGATACTTATACGGAAATTTTACGGTGAATGTGGTGGTTGCGCCCGGAGTAGACTCAAACGAGATAGAGCCGCCGAGGCGCTCGATAAATGACTTTGTAATATAGAGGCCGAGCCCGGAGCCATCTGGGTTTTGGCGCGACGCCGTCTCACCGCGGAACATTTTCTTAAATATATGCGGCTGCTCCTCGAGTGGAATGCCGGGGCCCGTATTTTCAACACTGAGCGTAACACCTTTCTCTTTTTCTTCCGTTAGCCGCGCCACCACGCGCCCGCCCACTTCTGCATAGCGGGTTGCGTTTGAAAGCAGGTTGTTGACGATAATCTGAAGCAGACGCTCGTCCGATATTACTTTCGTTTCAACACCCTGCTCGCGCTGGATTTCAACTGTAAGCTTTTTGTCTTGTATCGCCGGCTGGAGCTCCGCGAGAGATTTATCAACAAGAGTTGATATCTGAAGTTCGGTCTCCGTTGTTTCAAACGCATTAGTTTCAATCTTCGAAACATCGAGCATGGCTCTGATGAGCGAGAGCGTACGGTTTGCGGCCGACTCCATGGGCGGTATAACGCCAGAGAGCACATCTTTCGGAAGATCCGCACGCAATTTCAACTTTTCCAGAGACCAGCGCACAAGCGTGAGCGGGGTGCGGAGCTCGTGTGATACCAGTGAGACAAAGTTGCTCTTGGTTTGCTCAAGCATCTGCTCTTCGGTAATGTCGCGTAGGTCCTGCACGGCACCGATAATTGCGCCGTCGTGGATGACCGGTGCGGCTGTCACAATCGCGGGAAACTTTGAACCGTCCGTCCTTATACAGACAAGGCTTTCTGCAACAATTCTCTTTTCCGCCATGGCGCGCATCAGGGGGTAGCGCTCCGGTGTCAGAGGCGTACCATTCGGTGTCTCCGCTTTAAATATGTCTTCCGCTCTTGATCCGATGACCTCACGCGCGGAGCGCTTAAAAAGCGACTCTGCCGCGGTGTTAAAAAGCGTAATTTTGCCATCATTATCAACCGCCATAAGGCCGCTTCCGACTGCCGAGAGAACGGCGTCGTCTCTCGCCTTAGCCTTGACCACCAACTCATGTTCGGAAAAGTTGAGCACCAGCTTCGCAAGTGCGCCAAACTCGGAGCGATCATTCTGCATACTCTGCATGAGCGGGATATTTTTATTCCTAATACTCGAGGAAAGCGCAGAAATCGGCTTACCGACTAAAATTTCAAGGAAGACATAAATGAGTACGAGGAGCACGAGCGAGGAGGCTATAATCATAAAAAGCTGATTCTCTGACGCCTGCTGTGCCTCGCCGATAAAGGGTATGGGAGCCGTTATGATGTAGGTTTTGGCGATGCTGCCGTCGAGGTCGCGCAGCTCGAGGGGAAACGAAATAGTGGTCACACCGTTTTCGGGAGGGAGAGCCTCTCCCGGTTCGGTAATCGTTGCACCTGAGAGATCCTCTATTTCCTGCAGATGTTCCTCGTCCCAGCGCTCGCCTACTGCCAAAAACCCTTCAGGGTCTGTAACCCGGTCTGGGTCCGTGGTGCCATGCACCGTAGCTACCCAAAAATCAGTAAGTATACCGTTTTTCATCCGGTAAAAATGGGTGAGGCGATTTTTCTCAAACAGAGCGAAGTCTGTCGGGGTAAAGATGGGGGGAATGATCTCCACGTCTGGTATCTCCTCGTATAGATGGGTAACATCACCGCTGTAGATGTGTTCGCCGTTTGGCAAGTAAATGTATGTCTCGTGTGTCTCAAAGTTGTCAGCGCTAATCGTAATGTTTTCGTCCGCCCACACGTGGTCCCTTGAGGGACCGGCCTGTAAATAATCAACAAAATCGTCCCAAAAACTGTAATCCTCGGTAAAGAAGCGGAGCTTTGCACCCGCGTAGTCTACGAACGAACGGAAAAAGTCCGACTGCTCATCTATAATTCCCTGAACAATGAGATCGGCGCGATCTTTCTCCAGGCGGTACTGGCCGTAAATAATCCCGAGTGAAAGCAACAAAAGAAACCCGATGAGGAGGGTTATCTTGAGACGAATGTTCATGCCGGCTGCGGGTTCAAAATGTCGTTCACTTTCTCTACCAAATCGCCGAGCGAGAAATCAGCCTTAACGATGTAGTATACCGGCTCGTAGGCGGCAACACTGTCGATAATCTCGGCGCTGTCCGGTGTTAGGTTGCTGATGATGACGATGGACACCCCCTTGCCCCACTCGTCCTTACTGCGGACCTGCTTCATGATCTCGAGGCCGCTCACCTGCGGGAGCATAATATCGAGGAGGATAAGGTCGGGCTTTTTTTCTAGTGCATTGATGCCCGCCTGTCCCGTCAAGGCAATATCCACCGCATATCCCGCACCTTCAAGCTGCTCCTTCATTAGTTTGGAAAGGTTCTGATCGTCCTCCACTATCAGTATGCGTTTGCTCATAGCCCCCTTATTCTAGCACCGCAAATCTACCCTTCTCTACAGAAACTGGGCATAACCAACCCTGCTCATACACTACCTACCCGCAGCGTGAGTCCCTGCGACATAGCCGGTAGACCAGCACAATTGCAGGCTGTAACCGCCCGAAGGGCGGTTGATGTGTAAAAGGTCTCCCGTGAGATACAGGTTCGAGACTTTTTTAGAGCGCATAGTGCGTGTATCTATCTCCTCCAACGGCACGCCCCCGTCGGCAATGACTGCACGGTCAAACCCCATCAATCCCTCTATCGTAAGCGGCAGGGCTTTGAGCAGGCGCACCAATATCTTGCGCTCTTCTTTAGTAACCGAGTGCACCTTTTTAGCAGTATCTATATTGCCCTCAAGAAGGGCAAGTATGCCCCGCGCAGTGCCATCGGGCACCACCTCCTTCAGGACATTCTTGAGTGCCTTATTTTTATTCGTATCAAATACCGCTATCACGCTACGCTCCAAAGCGCCGAGGTCGGTGTGCGGGTATGCATCTATGGTTGCTGTCACTACGCCTTCATACAGCAGGTCAGAAACCGCACTGGCACTGTTGAGTATGAGCGGCCCAGACAACCCAAAGTGGGTAAAAAGTATTTTGCCAGTTTTTGAAAACGCTTTCTTGCCTTCAGCAAGAAAAGTTATCTTCATAAATGTCAGTGAGCTACCGGCAAGCATTTTCACCCACGCATCTTTAACCTTCAAGGGCACAATAGAGGGTGTCGGCTTAACAACGGTGTGACCAAGTTTCTCGAGCCACTTAAAACCGTCTCCGGTTGAACCGGTTTCTGGGTGCGAGACACTGCCAGTTGCAAAGATATAATTTTTCCCTACATAGGTCTCTGTGTTGCACACAACTCCGGTAATCCCTGACTCATCATGAGTGGCTGCTGTAACCGGTGAGCCGGTGCGAACTATTACCCCACCCTTGTGTACATATTCTTCAAACGTATGCACGACATCTGCGGCGCGCTCTGTCGCAGGGGATACACGTTTACGTGCCTGGACCACCAACGGCAACTGGTGCGACTCGAAGAAGGCAAAGGTGGCTTTGTTGCCAAACTGAGAAAATACAGAGTATAAAAACTGCTCCGCCTTGCCATAGGCGCCGAGTAGCACCCGTTCATCTTCTTCTGCGTTCGTAATATTGCAACGACCCCCACCGGTTATGCGCAGCTTTTCTCCCAGACGCTTGTTCTTCTCAAGTAGGAGCACGCGCTTCCCTCTCTCTGCCGCGCGACCTGCGGCCATCAGCCCAGAAGCACCGCCGCCCACAACCACCACATCGTATATCTCTTTCACCATAGCCTATCAGGAGCCCAGGTCGAGCGTCTCATCGATGCGTATCTGCTGCACAAAGTCGGGCACGTGCGACACCAAGATCATCGGCCCCTCAAACGCACTGAGTGCCTCGGCAATAACTGGCAGGTGACGAAAGTTAATATGGTTGGTCGGCTCATCGAGGATAAGCAGACCGGGCTTGAGCAAGACCAAACGAGCAAAGGCCACCAAGCCTTTCTGCCCTTCCGAGAGAGTGCCTATCTTCGAGTGAAATATTTCTCCGCTTACCAAAAAACCTGCAGCAACCCGTCGCAAATCTTCTTCCATAAGGTTCCCCGGCATTGCCGTGAGCTCCTCATACACTGTTTTATTAAAATCGAGGTTGGAAAAATCCTGCCGGTAATATCCTATCTCCGTCCCCGGCGTAATGGTGACACCCTTGGCGGTGCCGTCGGCAATCGACTGCAAGAGAGTACTCTTTCCAATGCCATTTGGCCCCTGGAGGAGTAGGTGGTCATTCTTGCGCAACGACACTTTAACCTTGCGTTCCACCGGCTTATGGTTGCGCACCACGGTGAACGAAGAGATATGCACCACCTCCCCAACAAGCCCGCTTTGGTACGGAATGCGGAACGAGCGTATCGTCTTATCTTCCTTGCGAACATCTACTTTCGTTTCTTCGAGTAGCTCCGCTTTTTCGCGCATGCGTTTGGCTACCATCCGCATTTGGCCACCCTTGTTGGCAAAGAAGTTTGCCTTGTCTTTATTCTCCTGGATTTCTTTTGCCAAGAGAGCATTCTTCCGATTTTCTTTCTCTATACGCGCCGAGATCTCTTTAATCACATCGAAGTAGTTGCCGACGTACTGCTCGACCTTATGTGTGTTCACATCGAGATAGAGCACGCCCTGCGTAAATGAATTCAAGAACTCTGCATCGTGAGAGATAACAACCACTGTCTTTTTATAGTTGACGAGAAAGATGGTGAGATGCTCGATCCCCTCTTTGTCCAGATTATTAGTCGGCTCGTCTAAGAGCAGTAGGTCGGGGTCTTGTATCAGCGCCTGTGCAAGCAGTAGACGCGCCTGCTGTCCGCCGGAAAATGAGCCTATGGTGCGCTCGTGCGGGGCCGCAAGGTTAACCACCTCGAGCACAGTGTCGATTCTTGGGTCGATGTCGTAGACCTTTTTTGGAAATACGTTCTGAAAAAACTCCCGCACCGTGAGAGACATATCTTCGCGCGGAATCACCTGCCGTGCTGTGGCAACCGTTAGACCGTGCGCGAGATGCATCTGGCCGTCTTCCGGCGTATGAGCGCCAGTCATAAGACCAAAGATAGTGCTTTTGCCAGCACCGTTTTGGCCCATGAAGGTAATTTTGCTACGACGTCTAACAGAAAAATCCACCTTATCCAAGATGGGTTTTTTGACACCGAAGTCGAATGATACCTGTTCGAACCGGACTATGGTTTCCCCGCGCTGCACCGCACAACCTTACCACGCTCTTTACATTTTCGCGAACGTGTTCTATCTAAAAATCAGCTGCCCGACCTAGATAGGTTAAGAACGGTTAATTGGAGACAGGTTGTCCAAGAATTTTAGTATATAGAACTCCTTACGTCACTTTCCCAAACTCCACGACCTCAGAATTACGGATTAAGATAGTCCTGTTGGTAGTATATGACAGCCCTTTGTTAGGTTGAGTCTCAAAACCAAGGTACACGCAACCAACTCGTCTGTCCCGCACTTCTTTTATAGCAGGCTGTAAATCGGAATCAGAACTGCCAATGAGTTTTGAGCAGGCGTTGTTCCTCTACTAACTGCTTTGATTTCTCTTTACTTGCCTCGTGCTCCTTAATACGAGCAAAGTAAAAGACTCGTCTTTCTATAGGGATGTCTTTAAGCACCTTATCGAGCAGACCCTTAAAATTATATTCATGCCAAATAGGCTTTTCCTTAGCTATTTCCTTAAAAACGGAACGGATTTTGCCCTTAAAATTCTCCCCATCTATGAGCAAAATAGTCTGCATTTAGGAGCTATTGTAACAGGTTTTGGCACGAACAAACCCCAGCGGACCTTTCGGCTAGCTGGGGCGTGTATAAACCCACTATACAGGGGGTAACCTGATAGGTCAATGAAGTTGTGGATAGCCATTTTTCCACTCCTAAAGAAGACTCTGATTTCTATATTTTAATTCGAGTCTTAGAGGGGTTAAAGCAAAGTCGCCGTTCGCTTTCGCTACTAGACGATGCGCCTCGAGCGCGTTCTAACTTTCACAAATTTTCATAAAAAACCTCCCGCAAGCATGTAGCGTGCGGGAGGTAGTATTGTTCAAGTGCGTCTAGACCGATTGACGGCACTCGCAAGCGCCAGGAGTGAAGCTGTCGGAATATCGGTATTAATACCGACCCCCCACACTGCTTCGCGCCCCGGAACGGCAATGGCCACGTATGCGATAGCTTTCGCATCCGAGCCACCGCCGATCGAACGTTCCTGATAGTCGAGGAGCGAGACCTCTATGTTGCAGGACGTAGCGAGCGCATTGGCAAATGCGTTGAGCTCGCCATTTCCGTCTCCTGCAATGAAGCGGCTGTCACCATTGATCTTGATGGTCGCTTCGAGGACTCGGCCTCCTTTGACTTTGCCAGGTACGCTGTAATGATCAATGAGCTCGATAGGATGAGCTACGTTGACATACACTTCTTCGAAAAGCTGCCGAACACGTTCCGGCAACAATTCTCCGCCTGTTTCCTCTGCGGCCTTCTGCACGAAAGTCGCAAAGTCCACAAGCAGCGGCCGCGGGAGTTCGACGCCGTAAACGTCACGCATGATATAGGCGACACCACCTTTGCCCGACTGGCTGTTAACGCGTACTGGACGATATTCCCGTCCGACATGGGCCGGATTGAAGGCAAGATACGGGACCTCAAATATAGGGCTGTTCGAGATTTCCATTGCCCGTGTCCCTTTGTTGATGGCGTCCTGGTGCGAACCAGAAAATGCCGTCAGCGCGAGGAGTCCAGCGTACGGATGCCTTGGATGCACTTCAATACGCGTGCATTCTTCTGCGATCCGTACGGCGCCCGGAAGATCGGACAAATCTACTTTCGGGTCTATACCCTGCGTCATCAGGTTGAGCGCGAGGGTTACGAGATCCGCGTTGCCGGTACGTTCACCATTACCGAAGAGCGTACCTTCGACGCGGTCAGCGCCAGCCAAGAGGCCGAGCTCTGTCGCGGCGACAGCACATCCGCGGTCATTGTGCGTATGCAGACTGAGAACGATAGAGTCGCGATGCGACAGGTGTCGACCCATCCATTCGATCGCGTCGGCATACTTGTTAGGCGTCGACATCTCCACCGTTGCAGGCAGATTGATGATCGCTTTGTTCTCCAGAGTCGGTTTCCATATGTCGAGCACTTGGTTACAGATCTCGCAGGCGAATTTGACTTCGGTCCCTGTGAACGACTCAGGTGAGTACTCAAACGTCCATTTAGTTTTCGGTTGCTTTTCCGCGAGCTTTTTGATGAGTCGCGCGCCGGAGAGAGCGATTTGTATAATACCCTCCTCAGATTGGCAAAAGACAACTCGGCGTTGAAGTTCAGACGTCGAATTGTACAGGTGCACGATTGCCCGAGGAACGCCTTTCAGGGCTTCGAACGTTCGTTGTATCAATTCCTCGCGCGATTGCGTGAGGACTTGGATAGTGACGTCGTCAGGAATCCGATTCTCCTCAATCAACGTCCGAACGAATGTGAACTCGATCTCGGAGGACGCCGGGAACCCAACCTCGATCTCTTTGAAGCCGATCTTCACGAGCAGATTGAACATCTGCAGTTTCTTCTCGACACCCATCGGCTCGATGAGTGCCTGGTTGCCGTCGCGCAGATCCACCGCGCACCAGATGGGTGCCTTGGCAAGTCTGCCATTTGGCCACGTGCGGTCCGGCAGCTGTACCGTCGGGAATGGACGATATTGGTTGAAGGGCATCGTCGTCATAACTTCTCCTCAGGGTTATCGTGAACGAACTGTCAAAGAACAGGGCTAAACAACAAGGCCCTCCGGGTGGAGGGCCTTGTGTGTATCTGGTTTCGTTAGAATCTAGACACAAGCAAATCCTCCACCCTGAGTAAGGAGGAGTCCGAGGAGAACATTAGATTGCTTGTTGCCCGACATGTTTTGAGAATAACGTCTTATATAAATTTGTCAACGCGTCTCGTGCGGGAGAACCTATTTCAAGCTGACGATGCTTCTAGGATTCGAACTGATTTCGTGGCTCAAAATATAGAAACGAGAAATTGACCCGTCTTGGACGATATTGATGTCATACCAAAAACACGGCTCTAACTATAGAGACGTGTCTTGGTCCATCGATACTAAACTAAGCTGCTGCGGGTCAGGGACTCGAACCCCAATTTTCTCCTCCAGAGGGAGACGTGCTACCATTACACCAACCCGCAATATACCGCTATACCGTACACCAAAATGGGTTCTTACTCAATCGAGAGTATATAAAAACCGTATTTTTCTAAATCTTCTTTTTGTTTAAAAGTGTCTGGGCTAAATTTCCTCACATAGGTAACCTTCTTCTCAATAGTGCGTCCTGTCGGTTTGCGTGTTGTGCGGTCTTCACTATCCCACTCCTCAAGCACGAGAGTGTCGCCCTCCGCGATATCAAAATCCGCGACGCGAAATTCATACTTCTTTTTTCCTGATGCAATCGCATCAAAATAACCGGGCAATATCTTTTTTACTATGCGTGCCATTGCTAAAGTTTAGCACTATCGCGGTTTTGCCAACACTTCCGTGACATAGATAGAGTCGCCGAGGATAACAACCCCAATACCTTCGTGGGTAAAGTCAGGCTCAAACATATTTTCTCGATGGCCGGGGCTCCCCATCCAGCCTGCAACGACGACAGCCGAGGCACCCTCGGCAGAAAAGTGATACTCGCGCTTCAAGAGAAAGAGGTTCTCCCCCACCATGCGCCACTTGTAGCCGGCAGAGGTGACGCGGCACGCCGAGTCGCAACCGTCTTTGTCTTCGTGCGCAAAGTAGTCGTTTGCTGCCATATCGGTTGAGTGATAGGCCGCCACTTGCGCAAGCACGTCGTCATACTCAAGTGCGTTGAGCCCTTCGCGAATGCGCTCCTCGTTTATCCGATTATGCACCGCAAGTTCAAGCTGCTCGACATATGCTTCATCGTAGGTAACCTGCTTGGGCTCCGGAGGCGGCGTGGGCAGGTTCGAAGCTCCCACTGGAGTATCTTCCTTCGAAAGTGGCGCTTCCTCCGCAACTTCGACCACTATCTCACTCGTGGGCGAAGTTTCCGGCTCTTGCACAGGCTCCTCCTGCGGGGAGGTTACTACGACCACAGGCGCGTGAGCGTTCTCCCACATAGCACTCGCCCATAGCAGGAGTGCTATGAGGAATATGTACAGTAGCGCCCTCATGGGGCTATTGTAGCAAATCGAGCGCTTATCCAGAGTTAGCTCCCGATGGCGTTTTGCGGACGGGTAAGATTGCCTTTGCCGCTTTCGGTGAGTACATGATACTCCCAGGTACCCCACACGCTCCAGTCTGGGTTGCCGCGGTAACGCGGGTCGGTCTCATGCACAATGAGATAATTGTAACTCCCATTGTCGTCGTACCCCGAGCAGTTGATGTTGTTCATAATCCAGCCGCTATCCATAAACGGATCATTTTCAAAGTTGCCGCGGTACTGCACTTGGTAGTCACAAGTGGTAAGTGTATCGGCGTCCAAGTCATCTACCGAACCGACAGTCCCCTGAACGCGCCCATCCCCAAGGTCCCAGTACCAGTCTCCTCCTTCATCGTATGCATATAGAGAGACGTACTTACCGTTTACAGTAATTCCTGCATCCGGTATGCCGTTGCTGTCTGCGTCAATTTTACCGCTATCAATTTTCTTTTGCTGACCAGGCACTACCGTGCCTGCGAGCAGCCACTCGCTGTGTATAGAGGTAAGCATGGCAGCACCTACCATAACACCACCCAACACCACTGCTACAAGCAGTGGTGTTGGCGAGTATGTTGAAACTTTTTTAATTTCTTTTTCCACCATAAAAAATATTAAACTAGTACTAAGTTAAGTATACAGGGTATTTTTCTCCGCAACCTAACTAATGCCCAGTTTCAGCAACTCAATTTTTTGCACCGGCAAGCGCGATTTTTACAAACGCCATAAACAGCGGGTGGGGTCCTAGCGGACGCGATAGAAGTTCGGGATGAAATTGCGTTCCTAAGTAAAACGGGTGCTTGTCCTTGGGTAACTCCGCTATCTCCATAAGTTTTCCCGAGGGCGATCGGCCGGAGAATATGAGCCCTCCCTGCTCGAGCTTCTCAATGTATTCTGGGTTGACCTCGTAGCGGTGACGATGGCGCTCATCCACTTCGCTCTTGCCGTATGCCTCTTTGGCAATGGTGCCGTCTGTAAGCACTGCTTTATAGGTGCCCAGCCGCATGGTGCCGCCATAGTCTTGTTTTATGAGCTTCTCTTTTTGATCGGGCATCACGTCGATGATGGGGTGCACACTTCCAGGGTCGGTCTCTACTGTGTTTGCACCCTCTAAGCCCACTACGTTGCGCGCATACTCAACGACCGCCAGCTGCATGCCGTAGCAGAGCCCGAAGTACGGAATCTTGTTCTCGCGGGCAAAGCGGATTACGGAGAGTATGCCGTCTATCCCTTTCTCGCCAAAACCGCCCGGCACTACCACTCCGTCAAAATCCTTAAGCTCCTCCACCTTGCGCGCGCCGCTTTCGAAATCTTTTGAGTTGATGTACGAAATTTTGACCTTTGCTCCTTGGTGTGCACCCGCATGCTTAAGTGCTTCGAGTACTGAGATGTAGGAGTCCGCGAGCGTAAATTCCCCGGTATCGAAGTACTTGCCGACAACCGCAACTTTTAGTTCGCGGGTTGCACTCTTTGACTTTTGTACAAAAGTCTCCCAGTCACCGAGATCGGTCTTGCGCTTCGGCAAACCCAGTATATCCGTCAAAATATCACCCAAGCCGTCTTTCTCGTAGTTTATGGGCACATCATAAATACTTTCGACATCCGGCGCTGAGATTACCCGCTCAGGGAGCGTGTTGCAGAAGACGGCAATCTTCTCTTTTCGCTTTTGGTCTATTGGGCGTGAGGCCCGCGCCATAATCACGTCGGCCTGCAGGCCGACGGCGTTAAGCGAGCGCGCGGCATACTGAGTGGGCTTGGTCTTCATCTCGCCGACATGCCCCGGTATTGGTACATACGAGACCATCACAATGGCAACATCGTGCGGATATTTCTGCTTCATCATGCGCGCCGCTTCAAGAAAAATGATATTTTGGTACTCGCCAATAGTGCCTCCGACTTCAGTCAGCGTGATTTCAGCGTTGGCAGTTTTTTGCGCCTCTTCTATGCGGCGGATTACTTCAAGCGGAATATCTGGCACCACTTCGACATTCTTGCCCTTGTACTCAAGGTTGCGCTCGCGGCGGATGACCTCCTGGTACACCCTGCCGGTCGTCATGTAGTTGATGTTGGGCAAGGTTTCGCCCAAAAAGCGTTCGTAGTTGCCCATGTCCTGGTCGGTCTCGTAGCCGTCTTCCAGTACAAAAACCTCACCGTGCTCGGTGGGGTTCATCGTCCCCGCATCAACGTTGATGTAGGGGTCTATTTTTATCGCCGTTACCTTAAAACCTTTGGCTTTAAGGATCCGCGCAATGCCGGAAGTAACCACGCCTTTGCCGATGCCGGACATGACCCCGCCGACGACAAAAACGTATTTAGGAGTTTGGCCTGGAAGTCCTTTACCTTTAAGCCAATCGAGCATGTATTGTTATACCCCAACGAAGCGAGAGAAGTCAAACTTGTTTGAATTCCGAGCGAGTGACGGGTTAAAGATCATATCTTATACCTTAAGATACCGCCTTACGGCAAGTGCGCTCGCGATAGCTCCCAGCGCTACACCTGACCCTACAATAACGAGGAAAAAGAACGGGAAGTTGGTGATGTAGTAGTAGAACACGTTGACTCCGCCGAAAAATCCGACCGTTGCGTCGCCAAGCCACCAGGTTAAAGGATAAAAGAGGACGAGTGTTATAGCGCCCGCGATGAGCCCATAGAGTATGCCTTCTACCATAAAGGGCGCCCGAATGTAGCCGCCGGTGGCACCTACAAGGCGCATCACCGAGATCTCCTCGCGGGAAGTGTAGATGGCGAGCCGCAGAGTGTTAAAACAGATGGCTATAGTGATGGCGACAAAGAGACCGATGATCGCGGCGCCGACCAGGCGTGCCGAGTCGGTAATCTGTACAAGACGGTCGATAGCCTGGCGGTGCTGCTCGTCGTAGTAGTTTATCTTTTCGATTATCTGTTCTGCTCCCGCCACGAGCGCTTCCTGCTCCTCCTGCAAGAAGTTCGCGATGCTGTCGTACTGGGTTATCTCGCGCGCCTTTACGTTAAGTACGGCGCCAAGCGGATTTTCTCCCAGCTCTTCCAAGGCCTGCAGGGTCAGCTGGTCGTTTTGGTGCCGCTCGCGAAACTCTGCCAGAGCGACCTCGCGGGAGGTGTAGTCTATTGACTCCACCTCGGGGAGAGCGGAGAGTGTTGCCTGGAGCTCGAGAATAGCGCTCTCGGGTGCCGTGGTCGTAAAGTAGATGTTCATGTCTGCTTTGTCGCGAAACTCCTCGAGCGCGGTCGAGAGGATCACCCCGCTAAAGAGAGCCAACCCTACGATAAAAAGGGTAAAGACCATCATAAGGACCGAAGCGAAAGAGACAAAACCGTTGCGCCAAAAGTCTTGGAGCCCCGCCCGGAATATGCGCCGAATAGTTACTGCTTTCATAATTTATAGTATATATTTACCTTCCCTATCGTCGCGCACGACCTTGCCCCTGTCCATCGTAACGACGCGTTTTTTGAGACTGTCGATGACGCCCTTGTTGTGGGTGGTGAGCATGATGGTAGTGCCGAGATCGTTTATCTTTTTTAGTATCTGCACCACCTCAAAGGTATTGACCGGGTCGAGGTTGCCGGTCGGCTCGTCGGCCACAATGACGTCGGGTTGGTTGACGATGGCGCGGGCTATAGCGACACGCTGCTGCTCGCCACCGGAGAGCTCGTCGGGAAAGTTTTCCATCTTGTCTTGCAGGTCGACGAGCTCCAAGACATGCGGCACGTCGGAGAGTATCTCTTCCTCACTGCGGCCTGCGGCCTCCATGGCAAATGCGACATTTTCAAACGCGGTTCGGTTGGGGAGGAGCCTGAAGTCTTGAAAGACGGTGCCGATTTTGCGGCGCAGGTCGCCCATACGGCGCGGGTGCATCTCATGGACGTTCATCGACTCAAAAAAGACGGAGCCCGAGGTGGGGCGCTCTTCTGCGAGCAACATCTTAACCAAGGTGGTCTTGCCCGCACCGGAGTGGCCGACGATAGAAATAAACTCTCCCGGCTCAATCGAGAAGGAGACGTCCTGAAGCGCAACAGAGCTGTCGCTGTAGACCTTAGTGACCCGGTCGAAGTAAATCATGACAACCCGTATATTTTACTGTGCTTTAAGGAATGGCTCAAGGTTGCCCTCAAGGACACCTTCGGCGTCATGCACCTCTACGCCACTACGGTGGTCTTTGACGAGCTTATACGGATGAAGGACATAGGATCGGATCTGGCTCCCCCACTCGATTTTGCCCCCTTGGATGGAGAGATCGGCTATTTTCTCCTTGCGTTCCTCCTGGAGCTGGCGTAGAAGCTTTGCTTTAAGTATGGAAAGTGCTTTCTCTTTGTTGGCGCCCTGCGTACGCTCGCCGTCGACATGCGCGGAGAGGCCTGTCGGGGTGTGTACGATGCGCACTGCTGTCTCGCGCTTGTTGACGTTCTGCCCGCCAGGGCCGCCAGAGCGCGCAACCGATATTTCAAGATCATTCTCAGGAATTTCGACACCGGAGACTTTTTCGATAACCGGGAGGACCTCGACCAGCACAAAGGAGGTGTGGCGCTTTGCATTGGCATTAAAGGGCGAGATGCGCACCAGGCGGTGCACGCCGTACTCATCTTTGAGTGTGCCGTACGCTTTTTTGCCTTCTATCTCAACTGAGAGGTTGCGATAGCCGCCATGGTCGTTCTCATTTTTATGCAACACGCGTATACCCCAGCCATGTTTCTCGCAGAATTTGCGATACATGTCATAGAGGATGCGGGCAAAGTCTTCAGCATCATCGCCGCCCGCGCCTGCGACGATTGAGAGCACCGCATTGCCTGTGTCGTACTTGCTGCCACCTTCGGCTTCAGTTTTGAGGTCGTGGAGCTCGCGAATACGTGCCTGAGCTTGCTCAGGAATAGCCCAAAAATCCGGGGCCTGCATGGCGCTCTCCAGTTCTTTTATACGCGCTTCTCGTTCTTCTTTTGTCATTTCTGGAGCCAGCGGCCGGGATTGAACCGGCGACCTCCTCGTTACGAATGAGGTGCTCTACCAACTGAGCTACGCTGGCGTACACTTCTTAATTATAAAGAAGTTGGAGCCGTTGGCCGGGATCGAACCGGCGACCTGCTCCTTACCATGGAGCTGCTCTACCATCTGAGCTACAACGGCGATACACAAGGCAGAGTAACGCAATCGGGGCGTTTTTTCAATCAGTAAAATTGTTACGAAACCAGGCCAACAATTGAGCGGGCAAAGTTGAGTATCATCGAGAGAACGGCGATAAAAAAATTGATGATAAGCTCCAAAAGCCCGAGCAGGAAGCTGAGCAGCATCGAAAATAAATTACTAATGACATCCATGTGCAAAGTATAGCACTAGGTGTGTGCAGGAGTGGCAACGGTCATCAACATCCGCTCGCCGTACTGCCCTATCTCATTATCTTTCCATCGTTCTTCAAACTCGACCTTGGGTATCTCCAGGTTGTCGCCATGCCAGGGGTCGATAAGCACAATCTCCGCTTCGCCCACCGTACGCACGAGAGCATAGTGCGGGTCCCCCTCTCGCTCAAGATAACCGACAATAACAACACCTCTGCCAAGCGCTTCAGCTAAGTCTCCCCATTCGGCATTATTTTTACGGTCTATAACAAATCCGCGCTGCTTAAAAAACTTTTCAAGTTCTTTCGCACTCGTGCCAACCACCATGTCAATCTCAAGCTCCTTGGCAATCTCCTGCTGGGTAAGCTCCGTGCCAAAACGCTTCAGTACCATCTGTACCACCGCCGGCCCACAGTAATGATCATTTTCTTGAAATCGATGTACGACTTCCATACCCAAATCTTGTTGCGGGGGCCGGAATCGAACCGGCTATCTTCAGGTTATGAGCCTGACGAGGTACCACTCCTCCACCCCGCGATATAAATTCAGCATAGCAGAAAAATACGGACCCGTCTAGCGGGAACGCCAAAAATGTAGTATTTTTGACTCACGTCGGCGTAGCTCAGGTAGTTAGAGCATGGCACTCATAAAGCCAAGGTCGAAGGTGCAAGTCCTTCCGCCGACACCCGTTTCGTTTTATCTGCTTTTAGGCTAAGATACGAGACGTTTGCGGGAGTAGCTCAACTGGTTAGAGCGCCGCCCTGTCACGGCGGAGGTTGCGGGTTCAAGTCCCGTCTCTCGCGCAGCAAGTATTGGTCTAAATATAATTGAATTCTTCAAACACGCGGCCATACTGGTCGATGGTCGCGCGCACGTCGCGCTCGGTGAGTTGCAGTCCTTCGCCGCCGTGCGCGACGTCGTTGCGCATCTTGTGCGCCTTCCATGCCAGGTCGAGCGTCGTAAACTGCAGAGGATTTGCGTCTTTGAGCTGGTCGCCAATCGTTGCACCGCGGTAGCCTTGGCTCGTCAGCAAGTCGCCGAGCATTACATCCGCTTCGATAATAGCGCGCCGCCAGTCGCTCTCTTGCGGCGAGGCTGCAAGCATAACAATGGTCTCCCATCGTGAGTTGCCCTTTTCGAGTTCCGGCTCTTCGAGCGGTGTCAGAAGCGAGGCTTCCTGGCCAAAGCCTTCGTGCTCGACAAACACGATACGGATGCGCGTGTAGACGACAAACGCAAGAAATATAACGGAGAGTGTAAAACCGAGGAGTATAATCTGTCCGCCCCAGTACATAAACTCGTACGGCACTTCCTCCACGTCAACGTTCAAGCCCGTAACGAGCTCGTAGACGCGCAAAATAATATACTCAAGGTTAAGGAAGTCGACGTTCTGCATATGTGCATTCTACCCCGACGCTTCGGTCGGGGCCCCGACTATCAACGTCGGGGTTGTACAGCCTCTTTTGCCTCAAGTTTTTTCCCTATGGCAAAAAGGGTCTCCTCGTTACCATGGGCGGCAGTGAACTGTATGCCGACTGGGAGGTCCTTCCCTTCCCTCGCGACCGTATCCATCGGTACAGAAATTGCCGGGTTGCCGGTTAGGTTGGCGGTTGCGGTAAAGATGTCTAAGAGGTACATGGCCAAGGGGTCGGCAACTTTTTCTCCAAGTTTAGTTGCGGGCGAGGGTGCCGTGGGCGTGGCAATGGCGTCAACGCTCTCGAGCGCTCGGGCCACCTCTGCGCTAAGCGCAACCCTCGCAGCCGTAGCCGTGCCGTAGTATGCCTCGTAGTAGCCGGAGGAGAGCACGTAAGTGCCGAGCATAACTCTCCTTCGCACTTCAGCACCAAAGCCTGCGCCTCGCGTTTTGGCGTAATCCTCCCACTGAGAGCTGCCTTGAAGCGAGAGTCCGTAGCGCACGCCGTCAAAGCGCGCGAGGTTTGCCGAGACTTCCGCCGGCATAATCACGTAATAAATCGCGAGCGCCAGACCCGCCGAAGGGAGCTTTATATCTACGATCTCATAGCCTTGCGTCTTAAGTGCAGAAAGCGCTGCTTCAAACTGCTCAAGTACATCTTTATCAATTCCTTTTTGCAGTAAGTCTCGAGGCACACCGATTTTTTTCTTAAGAGGATATTTGGGATAGAAATGCTCGTCAATCGAGGTGCTGTCCAAGGGGTCTTTGCCGCGGATTGTGTTGAAGATAAGTTCGGTGTCGGCAGTGGTGCGCGTAAGCGGTCCGGCCTGGTCGAGCGAGGAACCCATGGCAATAAGCCCCGAGCGCGAGACTGCTCCGTAGGTGGGTTTGAGGCCCACAAGCCCACAAAAGCTTGCTGGCTCGCGTATAGAGCCGCCTGTGTCGGTGCCTAAGGCCCCGAGCGCCATCCCGGCTGCGACGGCGGCCGCAGAGCCGCCGGAGGAGCCGCCTGGCACGCGCGAAGTGTCGTGCGGATTTTTAGTCGGGCCATAGGCCGAGTTTTCGGTCGAGCTGCCGTGGGCAAACTCGTCCATGTTGGTGCGGCCTAATAAAATTGTACCCGCCTCTTTTAACTTTTTTATAACGGTTGCGTCATAGCTTGCGACATAGCCCTCTAAGATTTTAGAAGCCGCCGATGCCCGCCGGCCCTCTATCAAGATGTTGTCCTTGAAAGCAAGCGGGATACCAAGGAGAGGGTGTTTCTCTCCTTTTGCGCGACGCGCGTCTGCTTCTGTAGCTTGTGCCTCTACATCGTCAAACACTTCGAGGTAGACATTGAGCTCCGGATTTTTGGCCTCGATGGTTGCAAGGCAGGCGCGCGCGAGGTCAGCTGCTGAGATTTCTTTTGCGGCGAGTTTTTTCGACGCTTCAGTTATTGAAAGTTCTGCAAGGTTACTCATCTTTTTGGATTATTTTGCGCACAACATTGTAGTCCTCCTCTCGTTTCGGAAATGCAGCGCGAAGAACTTCTTCTTTCCCTGCAAGAAGATCCCCCGACCCACGAGGTGTATCCTCCCGCATCACGTTGTAGTTGCTTGTTAAAGGCGACACCTTAGAGAGCCCGGGTGTTAAGGTGTCGCCTTGAGAGGCCGCTGAGACCTGCCTCACATACTCGAGGATGTTTGAGATGTCTCTTTGCAAGCCCGTAGTCTCTTCGTCAGTGAGCTGCAGTCGTGCGAGTTCGGCCAAATTCTTAATCTCCTCTTTCGAAATCATGTTGCTATCTTACTAGGATTCCAGCATTTTGAGAAACTCCTCCTCTGTTATAACCCGCACCCCCAGCTCCTCTGCTTTGGCGAGTTTTGAGCCTGCCTCCTCTCCCGCAACCACATAGTCGGTGTTTTTAGAAACTGACGAAGATACGGTGCCGCCCTGCGCACGGATTTTCTCCTTGGCCTCGTCGCGGGAGAGCCTTGAGAGCGTTCCGGTTAGCACGAAGGTTTTTCCTGCCAAAGTTCCTCTTCCTTTGCCCGAACTTTTTTCCGAAATGATACGAATGTACTTTTTAAGGCGCTCAACGAGTTTTTTATTTTCCCTATTCTTAAACCAGCCCACGATGCCCTCGGCCACCACTTCGCCAATGCCGTTAATTTCTATAAGCCGCTCGGCGCTTGCTTCCGTAATATCATCTATAGTCCTAAAGTTTTCTGCAAGCAAAATCGCCGTCTCCTCCCCCACCTGCGGGATCGAGAGCCCCGTAATAAGCCGTGAGAGCGGCACGCCTTTCGCAACCTTTTTGATAGAGGCGATGAGTTTTTTGGCCGACACTTCGGCAAACCCTTCAAGCGTCAGGAGGTCGCCTTCTTCAAGCGTAAAAAAGTCGTCAAACGCGGCAACAAGCCCCTTCTCCATAAGCGCATCAACGCGTGAGGGCCCCAACCCTTCGATGTTGAGAGCCGCCTTGCTCGTAAAGTGCCGCAGGACCCGCCGCTTAACGGCAAAGGAGTCGCGGGCAACACACCGCCACGCAGCTTCTCCCGGCACCCGCTCAATCGTTCCATCACCTCCGCACTCAGCAACGCGGGTTGGCCACTTAAACGATTTTTCCTTACCACTCCGGAGGTCCGGAAGCACTTGCACGATGTCGGGGATAACGTCCCCCGCTTTTTGGAGGATGACCGTGTCACCCACTCTCACGTCGAGCCGCTTGATCTCGTCTTCATTGTGGAGTGTTGCGCGCGAGACGGTCGAGCCTGCTACCACAACCGGCCGCAGATGCGCAACGGGAGTCAAGACCCCCGTACGCCCCACCTGGAGCACGATGTCTTCTACCACTGTCGTTACCTGCTCCGCGGGAAATTTGAAGGCCACCGCGAAGCGCGGCGCTTTCCCTGTGTAACCCAACGTCTCCTGAAACTTACGTTCGTTGACCTTAACCACGACGCCGTCGAGCCAGTACCCCTGAGTTTTGTTTTTCTTTTTCCACTCCTCCCAATACAGGGAGGCCTCCTCAATAGTCTTCGCGAGCCGCACATGCGGGTTGACCTTAAACCCGAGCTCCCGCATATACACGAGCTCTTCGAGCTGGGTTGCGGGAAGCCGTTCGCTCGTTTGCGCGACGTCGTACATAAAAGTGTCGAGCCCTCTGGATGCGGCGATTTTCGGGTCGAGCTGACGGATAGAGCCTGCCGCGGCGTTGCGCGGGTTAGCGAAGAGGGGTTCCCCCGCCTCACTGCGAGCGCGGTTAACCGCTTCGAGCGTCTGCTCGCTCATCCACACCTCACCTTCGACAATCACATCAACCTCGCGGGAGAGCCGCAGCGGCACAGTCGGTATCGTGCGGACATTGTGCGTGACATCCTCTCCCATTGTGCCGTCGCCCCGCGTTGCCGCGGTCTTGAGGAGACCCTTCTCGTAGGTGAGTACGATTTTCAGCCCGTCGATTTTAAGCTCGCAGGTATAGGTCGGCGTCGCATCGCCAAACTCACTCTTTAGAAATCGCTTCACCCGCACATCGAACTCGCGCATCTCATCAGCCGAAAAAGCATCATTAAACGACCACTGTGGTACGGCGTGCCGTACTTTCTTGAATTGCGGCAGGGGTAACCCCCCGACCCGCCGCGATGGCGAGTCGGGGGCAATGAGCCCCGGATATTTCTCTTCAAGCGCAAAGAGCTCTTTTTCAAGCTCGTCGTAGGCACTGTCCTCTATCTCCGGCGTGTCCTGCACGTAGTAGAGATGCCGGTGCCGGTTGATCTCCTCGAGGAGCTTCCGATAGCGCGTGCGTAGAGCAGCTGGAATCATGGTTCCAGCATATAGCTTTTAGCCCGATACTTCTAGTAATTTATCTCGAGTGCGCGCTCGAGCCTAGACGGGTCAGCATTGTCACAGGTGTTACGGCCGCGGGAGGTTATCGTAGTTGCCGAAGGGTCACCCGGATTCACAATGGTTTTCTCTACCGTTACCTTTGCGCAAGGATCAGATAGCGCTGTACCTAGAGATACCCAAAACACAGTGGTGGCACTTGTTGGTGTGCGTGGAGGCACTGCGGTAGTCCAAGGTATGCCTACAACTGGCGAAATTACTACATTTTGATTATTGCAAGAAAGACTAGAGACTATGGGATTATCCAAAGAGGATGTCGCAAATGCACTTTTGTCGTTGTCGGTGTAGTTTAAGTCCCAGTACAGTGCACATTCTGCACCAGTGTCTGCAGCGTAGATTGCATACTGCGACTGAGTCGCGGTTTGCGATAGTGCAAGCTCGCGCAGAAGGAGGTCATAAATCGCAAGCCCTACCGCAAGCGCCAAAGAGCCTACGAGTACTGCAAAAAAGATTGTAAATCCGCGTTTATACATACTTACTGCCAATTAAATATACTTTCCTGCACGACAACGCACCGGGTGCCTGTGGGACAGCCTACGCCGGTAGCACCGGTTGTGCCCCAATACACCGCAACCGTCACGACCGCCTCCTGTTCGTTCACCACTTCGACTATTTTTACACTCCGTACGAAGGGCGTCACTATAGATCCAGACACGACATAGGTAAACCTGTTTAGCGTTGTGTTGAAGCGGATCGGCTTTGCACCAGACCCGATGGGAGCACCTCCGAGAGTCAAACAATTATTGTTGGTACAGTACGCGATATTGTATGGGGCATCAATATTATTGCCTGTCGAATCGAAGTAACAGCCGTTGGCGCCGACACAGTCCCCACTGGTTCCATCTGCCGTAGTAAAACCGTTTGAGGTTCCGTCGAGCCCGGCGAGCCAGTTGTTGTCGCGCAACTTGTTGGTATCGCGTATAAATCGCACATACTCAACCGCATCCTGCGCTAAAAAGAACGCGGTTACCTGGTCTTTAGCTACAAGCGCGGCAATAAGGCTCTTAGAGGCAATGGTCAACGGCCCCGCTATCGCGGTAGTAAGCAAGAGCACCGCAACAAGCGTCTCGATAAGAGTAAACCCCTTTAATTTTTTAGTGATGTTATTGATCATAGAGCCGTTGGGTAACGGAAGTTTGGAGTCGAAACTGAGTTGACTGAACCACTCCCGCCGCTGAAACCTGCGAAGGAATATCTCCGATAAGGGTTATGACCACTTTGGGCTGGGAGGTTGTCGGGTCGCTCTCAAATTCGGGTACTGAGCCGCGAACATAAAAGGTAAGATTGGTTACGTTGATCTCTGACGCAGTGATGGGGAGAGGATTTGCACCGCTAGCCACCGAGCGCATAATGCAGCCGCCTATGTGATTTGCACCGCAGTCCAGGGGGTCTGGTTCGTAGAAATACACTACCTGGTCGCCGTTGTCGTTTATGTCGCCCCCTACCGCCTCAAATGCAAAGTAGTCATCGCCGCCCGAGCAGTCTTGCGGCTCATACAAGGCAGCCCCTCCCCCGGCAGGACAATGGTAGGTGATGCCGGTGCGGATAGTGCGCGCCATGCTCTCGAGCCCGAAGTTGAGGTTGTTCATAACGGTTTTGAGAGCCTCTGCTTTGCGCTCGGCGGCGGAGATAGAAAGGAGCGCGCCAAGGGAGATAGTCATCACGACGATAAAAATCGTGACGGATACCATAAGCTCAATAAGTGTAAAGCCTTTATTGTTCATACTCAGCTCCCTGTCTCGCCCACGGATATCTGGCCGCTGGTTGTAACCGTGACGCTTCTTGTTACTCCGCCAGAGCCCTCGATTTGAATGTATGCTCCGGAGTATCCAGAAGGAGGAACAGTACCACACACATTGGCATCGGGCCCCTCGGTTGCAATACATGCTTCGGGATTTGGCCGCTCAAAGATAATGGTTATCCAGTCGAAAAAGTTGTCGCTGGTACACTCCGGTGTGCCTCCTCTGATGGCACAAACGTTACTTATCGTATAACTGCCTTGAAATTTGTAACTGTCAACGAACTCCGTAGAGGGGTCATATTGTCCATTTTCGTTAGTGTCGGCAAAGAGAAAGTACTCGCTTGCATAGGTGCCAGGGTTGAAGTAGATACCGTACGCCGGGAACTCCCCACCAAACGAGCGGACCGAGAGCCCGTACGTCTGTGCCTCGCGTATGGAGAGTGCAACGCTGTATGCCAGCGAGCGCAGAAGGGTCGTACTGTCGAACTGCCGCTGTTGAAAGAGAAAGACTCCGGTAAGAAGCGACATGATGGTGACAACCACCATGAGCTCGGTTAGTGTAAACCCCCTAGATGGCAAAGAGATACGGAAGCGTTGCAAAAAAGTCGACATGAAAAAAGTGTGCGGCAAGAGCCCCAAGTACCAAAAACGGAGCAAAGGGCAGCTCGCTCTTCATTGTATATCGTTTTGAGAGCACGAGTAGGACAATGCCCACAGCGGCACCGCTCCAAAATGCAAGCACCAGAGCGGTTGCACCCACGCTCAGCCCAAGTAGCCAGCCTAGGGAGAGCTCGAGTGCGCTGTCACCCCACCCCATCCAGGTGCCCCGCGAGACGAGCGAGAAGAGAAAAAGCGGTAGCGCAAGAAGAGGGCCGGCCACAAAGCTCCACAAGGTAGGCTCAGTAAAGAAAAAGAGGTGCAGGAGCGCGAGAGTGGCAAGAAGGCCGGAGGCGCTCCACGGTATAATGCCATGGCGAATGTCGTACACGACGATAAACAGAAGGGTCACAACTACGCCAAGCCAGAGTGCATACTCGAGCGGCGCGGGATGCGCGAGATATACTGCAAGCGAGAGCAGCGCGGCCGTAACTTCTACCACTGGATATTGGAGCGAGAACCTGGCCCCGCAGTAGCGGCACCGCCCCCGCAAAAACAAAAAAGAGAGCACGGGCACGAGGTCCACCGCCGAGAGCGCGTGGCCGCAGTGTATGCAGTGTGACCGGCCGCCCATGCCGCGGCCGGTGTTAAAGCGGTAGACCAGCGCGTTTATAAAACTGCCAAATATGGCGCCCAGGACAATACTGCCGAACGCAAGTACTGCAGTGTCTTCAACCATCAGGGTATAACGTCGTAGCAGTTATTTGTCCCCGCGGAAGTACCCACGCAATCGGTTGCTTCTCCGTGAAATCTGGTGTTTGTCTCGCACTGTCCATAGTTAAGCGCACTACCGTCGCCATCAAAGTCTATCCAATTATTCTCCTGCTCCATTAGGGAAGGGTTAGTGGTCTCTAGTATAGCACCGAGATGATAAAAAACCGGCGTATTAAGGCTACAATTTGTTGACGTCGAAGGAGGAGCGCTGTTTGGTGAATGTATCGCCGTATACTTATACTCTGCGCCAGAATCTTTCGGTACGGTTGACATGTAGGTTGGGGCAAGACCTACGGGAGAAGTGGAATAAATATTAGTAGGGTATCTATTGTTGTCCGCATAGTAGAGCGTAAGCGCTACCTGAATATTTTGTATATCGGCAACACGCTTGGCGTCGCGAGCGGCTTCGCGCGCATTATCAAGGCCCACAATGACAATGCCCGAGAGAATACCTATGATGGAAATAACAACCAGGAGCTCAACTAGGGTAAAACCCTTTTTATACATACCACTAGTATATCTCTAAAATCAAAATCCCCAGCGCAAGGCTGGGGATTTTGAAAACAAACTCAGAGAAGATTGCTTATGGACAGACCGTTGCAGCGTTGGCGCTAGCTGTACCGCCCGCGGAATGTCCTGTACTGTCAACACACCATGCAGGATTAACTGAGGTATCAACAAGAGTCACCGAAGCAGCCCATGCTGTGTTGCTTGCACCACAAGTTATTGTCTGGTTTGAGTAGTTAGCGCTGGCTACTAACGGAGCGATTGCAGTAGTTGCAAAAGCACCTGCAGCACAGGTTGCTGCCGTACCACCGTAGTTTCCGTTCTGTGAATAGTATATCTCCATTGCTGTGCGCAGGCTGGAAAGCTGCTCTTTTGTCTTGGCATCACTTGCACCAGAACGTGCAGTGCTGAGCGAGGCGAGCACAATACCGGCCAAGATGCCGATGATGGCAATCACGACCAGAAGCTCGATCAAGGTAAAGCCCTTCGACGAGCTCGGGGTAAACCGCCTAATAAAACCTTTTATCATAATTGATATCCGTCTTTCTAATAATTAAATGTTCTTGTTGCGGATGCTTAAAGTATAAGGGGTTTTGGAGGCACAACGAGAAGGGGCTGTGGATAGCCAAGAGTGCACTAAATCTGGCCCGCGGTGTCCCGATGCCTTGGTCGGGAGGCCGACCGCAAGCGTCGGCCTTGTCTAAATTTGTCCTGCAGTATTGTATATAGGAAGCAATACCGCCGCCAAGAGAAAACCGACGCCCAAGGCGAGCGATATGATGAGCGCAGGCTCTATCAAAGAGACCAGCGTGTCCACCGCCGAGTTGACCTCGCGGTTGTAAAACTTGGCCAGACGCTCGAGGATTGAGCCCAGCTCCCCCGTTTCCTCCCCTATCTGGAGCATCTGCACCATTATGGCAGGCACCTCATGCGGGTAGCGCGAGAGCGTTTGCGATATAGTGGTACCGGCCTTAACCGCCTCGACCGCCTCGTGGAGGATAGCCTCGTAGACCGCATTGTCTACTACTGAGGCCGTTATCTCGAGCGCGCGCACGGCGGAGATGCCGGAAGAGAGCATCACATGCATGTTGTCGGCGATGCGCGAGAGAAAGAGTTTTTGGTAAAGCTGGCCTACGTAAGGTATAGAGAGCTTTAGGTGGTCGGCTGCCATCTTGCCTGCCGGCGTTTGGACGTAGCGGTACAAAAAGTATCCGCCGATGATAATCGCAATAAGTAGAAAGACGCCGTAGTCGATAAAGAAGTTGCTTATGCCAAGTACCACTGCCGTTATAAACGGCATCTCCTGCCCCGACTCCTCAAGAATGGCGCCGATTTTGGGTATAACAACCGTGAGCATCAGCACCATCACGGCAACAAAAGTGAGCATGATGAATGCGGGGTAGATAAGCGCGTTGCGCGCCTTGGACGTGAGCTCGTAGGAGCGGTCGATGTAGTCGGCGAGGTAGAGGAAGGTCTGGTCGAGCTTGCCGGACTCCTCGCCCGAGCGGACCATGTTGACGTAAAAGTCGGAGAAGACTTTGGGGTGCTTGGCCAAGGCCTTGGAGATGGAGCTTCCGCCTTGGAGGTCGTCGCTGATTTCGGTCAGTGTCTGCTGGAGAATGGGCTTGCTTGCTTGCTCGGCAAGGAGGCGGAAGACGCGCAGGGCGGAGACCTGCGCTTCAAAGAGTGTTGCTATCTGACGCGACAGCAGCACCAAGTCGCGGTTGGATGCCCCGCCAAAAAACGTGATGCCGCCGAACTTTTGCATAAAACCCTGACTTCCCCCGCCCGTAAACGAGGTAATAGTGAGCCCGCGGCGCTGCAAGGCCTCAATGGCAGCATCCTGGTTCGGAGCATTAACCACGCCGCTTGTCGCTTTGCCGTTTTGGTCCAGTGCTTCGTACTTAAATTCCATAGTCAGTTTAGAGCAAGCGCTCCAAGGTCTTGGGGTTCCACGAGCGGGAGTAGGCGCTTTCTACTGTTATCTCGCCCGAGCGCACGAGCTCAGCCAGAGCACGGTTCATGTCAATCATCCCTTCTTCCGAGCCGGTCTCGATGACGGTCTGTATCTCGTGGGTGCGTTTCTCCCTGATAAGATTTTGCACGGCAGGAGTGTTTATGAGGAGCTCGTAGGCCGGAATAAGCCCGCCGGAAATTCTTGGAAGGAGGCGCTGCGAGAAAATCCCCGCAAGCGAGCCCGCAAGCTGAATGCGGATCTGCTCCTGCTGGGCCGCCGGAAAGGAGTCGATGATGCGGTCAATGGTTTGTGCCGCGTTGTTAGTGTGGAGGGTGGAGAATACGAGGTGTCCGGTTTCGGCGGCGGTAACGGCCGTCGCCATGGTCTCCGGTGTCCGCATCTCGCCTATCATCAGAACGTCGACGTCCTGCCGAAAGACCGACTGCAGGGCCACCGTAAAGTCGGAAGTGTCCACTCGCACTTCGCGCTGCTCTATGAGCGACTTCTTATTTTCGAACAAATATTCTATAGGGTCTTCTATTGTAATCATGTGCTCGGCGCGCTCCATGTTTATCTTTTCTATAAGCGCCGCGAGCGTTGTTGTTTTGCCCTGCCCCACCGGCCCCACTACCAAAAAGAACCCCTGCTCGCGCGCGGCAAAGTGCTCGAGCGCGGGCGGCAAGTTAAGCTCGGCGATAGAGCGGATGACCCGCGGGATGAGCCGGAGAGCGATCCCTATGTTGCCGCGCTGCCAGTACCCGTTACCGCGAAAGCGCGCCTTGTTGCCGTACGCGTAGGAAAAATCCACCTCTTGCGTCTCTTCAAAGCGTTTTTTACGGTCTGGCGGTATGAGCTCGCTCAGGAACCCCTTCAGGTCCTCTTGCGTGAGCATCTGTTCCGAAAGGAGCGGGGTCAACATTCCCGAGACGCGCATGATGGGCTGCACGCCAACCGAGAGGTGCAGGTCGGACGCTCCCTGGGCAACAAGACTTTCAATGAGCGCGGTTAGTTTGGCTTTGTAATCTGTCATAAAAAA
>MEWW01000008.1 GCA_001775475.1 Candidatus Adlerbacteria bacterium RIFCSPHIGHO2_12_FULL_53_18
CAAGATCCCATGAGCCGTACCGGAATAGAGGTCTTGGGTAGCCACGGGGCAATGGTCATAGGCGGCGAGATCCGCTCTAAGGCAGAAGTAGACTTTGAACAAATCGCGCGGAAAGTGTATACGGGCATCGGCTACCCCGACAACCTGGAAATCGCGGTGCGGGTCGCGAAGCAAAGCGGCGACATAGCGCAAGGCGTAGACACCGGCGGCGCGGGAGATCAGGGCATCATGTACGGCTACGCAACCGACGAAACGAAGGAGTATTTGCCGCTTGGCGTCGTGTATGCGCACGCACTCGCGCGGAAACTCGAAGCAATCAGGAGGGATGGAACATTCAAATGGCTCCGGCCCGACGGCAAGACCCAGGTCACTATCAAAGACGGCAAGGTAGTAACGGCACTCTGCAGCACTCAACATGCGGAAGAAGCAACGCTTGATGAAATCCGTGCAGGTTTGACTGAGAAGTTGTTTAAACCTGTTTTGGGCGATACCGCCAACATAGAAATATTGGTCAATCCTACCGGCCGCTTCGTGCAGGGAGGTTTTGAGGCAGATGCCGGGCTCACGGGCCGCAAAATCATGGTGGACAGCTACGGCGGCCTTCTCCCCCACGGTGGCGGCGCCTTCTCCGGCAAGGACGCAACAAAGGTAGACCGCTCGGCGGCGTATATGGCGCGCTTTGCCGCGAAAAACCTAGTGGCAAACGGCTACGCTAAAAAAGCATTGGTCTCTGTCGCCTACGCCATCGGCCGCGTTGAGCCTTTGATGGTTGAGGCCTTCGACGACGCTGGCAAAAATCTCTCCGACATCGTAAATAAAAACTTCGACTTCCGCCCGCTTGCCATCATTGAGCGCCTTGGCCTGCGCCGCCCAATATTCCGCGAAACGGCGGCCTACGGTCACTTTGGCGTTGCGGGCCGCCCGTGGGAGGAGGTTGTAAAAATATAAGTAACCGGCCCCGCGAGTTGCGCGGGGCCGAGCCAGAGGCAAACACTCACGCAAAAACAGCGAGGGCACTTTTGAACTGCACACCCAGTCCCTCCACATGGAACCTTTGTGCCGCGACACTTCGCTGCGCCCGTCTTATAGCGAAGTGCAGTCGCGCGAGTTTCGGAAGGTTGGCCCAGGAAGTGCCTTGTTCCTCCTCGAAAAGCTTCTTGAGCTTCTCTTCTTCCCCATTCAGCCTCCCTTTCGAAAAAGCCCAGTCGGCAACTGCGACTAATGCCGCGTGTTCCGGAGAGCTTTTGGGGATGAGGAGATTGAAGATCTCACTGCGCACCCCGGTCATGGGCGACAAAAGGTTAACGCCCGAAACCGGCTCCCCCTCGACCCCCAGTGTCACGGTTTCTTGAAGCTGCGCGAAGAACTCGTTGGATTCCTTGCGGGCCGTTTCTTCGTCAAAGCGACCGAACACAAACGGACGCTCACCCTGCAGAGTGTAGGCGGCCAGCTTAACCCTGTAGCAGATCGCGAGTGCAGGATCTTGCAGGAGTATTTTGAAGAAGAAGTCGAAGTCGAGGTTAAAGCTCGGCCTCACCACAAAGCGCTTGTCTTCGAGATAATCTCTTGCAGACTCGCGAACGGCTTCTGCCGGCCTGCAGTCGATGCCGATGCCGGCTCGTACGAGGTCAATAGTCGGCCACTGATCCTCCGGAACCGACTTGAGTTCAAGCGCAATGCCTTGGCGGGCAACAGCGAGCGGCAGTATGCCTGCGTGGGTCGTGCTGTTGGGCACAGGAACCAACTCCACGCTTTCGTGACGCTCAAGACTGAATGTCGCCAAATCGTTAAAATCTTTGAAACAACCGAGGCTCACGACGCACCTGCCTTTCTTGTGTTAGCGTTGCGGGAAGTTACAAACTACTTACTTCTGGCTGCACTATACGAGAAAACTGATTTTAATCAACCTCCTTGCTGCCACTTAGAAATAAACTCAGGTTGGAGGAAGAAGCCGAGGATGTTGAGCACAAGACTGTCGCGGATCATGTACAGCACAAAGCCTTCTAAACCCGCAGCAAGCAGCACGGTCGCCCAAACTGGAAGCCGCCATGCGAGGAAAAACCCGAGCACCGCAGAGAGCGTGTCCATAACCGAGTTGAGGATGCTGTCGCCGATGTAGCCCTGGGCCAGCGCCTGCTGCCGGTAGTGCTCGATAACCATGGGCGTGTTTTCAAACACTTCCCACCCGGCTTCGACCCCGACGGCAATAAGGAGTCGCGCGCCAACCGGCAGCCGCGGGAACAAAAGCGTTGCTAACCAGTAAAACAAAAAGCCGTGTATGACGTGCGAGAACGTGTACCAGTCGAAAAACTGCTGCGAGTTCTCGGGGCTTAGTACCTCGTTAGCCCACAGTGAAATACGTCCGCACTCGCAGAAAGTCGGCTGACCTAAAAAGTACAGCGCGAGTGCCTGTAGCGACACGAGTCCAAGTGCAAATATCACCCACTGGCGCATTAGACCATTATCTCTCCGACCAGCTTGTTTTTGTGCTCAACCTCGCGGATAAGCTTGTGGATGCGACGTATCTTGCGCTCCGCCGAAGCCAGCCGCCAGAGCCCCAGCACGGCCACGAGGCCGAGAGTGATTTTTATCGGGAGGTCGGCCCACGCCCACTGCCCTTCGAGAACCCAGTGATTTGTGAGGAGTAAAAACGCAATTGTCATGACGCTCGCGATTATCGCCATGCCTGCGCGCAAGATCGAGAGCTGCGTGCGCATCTGGGATAGAAGGACCTGTACCTCGGCTAAAATGAGCTGGTCGCTCGGTTTGGTGTTGTTGCTCATACGGTAAGTATACCCAAAGTTTGGGCTAGTAGGTATAAGGGCGGGACGCTTTTATTTGACCGATACGGAGTTTATCACTATGGGCTCCATGGGGCGGTCGTTGGGGCCCGTCTGCACAGACTCGATCGCCTTAACGACCTCGAGCCCAGCAGTAACCTTGCCGAAGACCGTATGTTTGGTGTCGAGGAAGTTGTTATCTGCCACGTTGATAAAAAACTGCGAGCCGTTGGTGTTGGGCCCCGCATTTGCCATCGCAATAGTTCCGACCGTGTTGTGGTTTTGAGCATGGATCTCGTCGGCAAACTGATACCCCGGGCCCCCTGTTCCCCAGCGTGCCGCCTGCGAGTCGTCTTTTGAGAGCGGGTCGCCACCCTGGATCATAAAGCCGGCTATGACGCGGTGAAATTTGGTGTTGTTGTAAAAACCCTCGCCCGCGAGCTTGGTAAAGTTGGCCACCGTGTGTGGCGCGTCACTCAAAAGCTCGATGGTAATGTCGCCCTTGTTGGTGTGAAGTGTAGTTTGCATCGCATCCTAAGGCTGAAAAAGTTCTTCCGGCACGAACAGTACTTCGCTTGCCCCGCTAAACTCCTTGGCTGTTGCCTCTATCTGCAACCACAAAACGCTTACGCGGCAGGCACCGCCCGACGTCCGATTTTGCGGGTCATTAAAGGTGAGGGTTAGCGCCTCACCCTCCTGCACGGCGCTGACAAGCTCTACCCCCTCGAGCGGAAACTCGGTCTCAATACCCTGCGCAAGTTCTTCTTCGCTAAGCTCGCCTTTGAGTAAAAGCTCTATTACCTCGGCGACTGTGGCGTCTCCCGGAAGGTTGCGTTGCACTGAAACTAAACCGCTGCTGGTACACTGTGCGCCGCCCGGCCCCTGGTCGAGCGCCGGATTGTAGTAGTGGAGCGAGACCTCTCGCTCGGCAGCTTCCTCAGGACAGACAAACTCGCAGTTGGGGCCTGTGCGGCCAACGTAACTGCCGTCGGGGCACTGCATCGCGTCTGCGGTGCAAAATATCTCTTCCTCATCTGGAACGTGCATAGACCCCACGTACCACCACGCGCCGCCAAGCACTGCCACGGCCAGGATGAGTACGATAAGAAGCGTTTTGTTCATACCCTTAGTATAGCAATTCAGCAACAAGGAGACCGCAAAAAACAGCGTGAGCTACCGCTCTTCTCTAACCACACTACCGTCTGTGTTGGTACGGAAGACCCGCTGCTCCCCATTCACGCTTGTCGTAACCTCATAGCCCGACGTAATCACCTGCAAACAGCTCTCTGCGGGACCGCCAAGTCCCAAACAGCTGTCTGACCACTCGCGCTCGAAAGCGGTTTCAATCAACACCTGGTTCGTATTAAGACCCGCTTCCGCCGCAACCTGCGCACGCACTGCGGCTACTGCTTCCGGCAAAGGTAGGTTGTGGATGGAACCCTCGGGTGCGCCTTCGGCGGAGTTGGGCACATCCGAATTCGTCCACTCGGTATTGTTTTCAGTCGAACCATTGCCGGTAAGCGTACCGTTCATATAAAACCAGGCACCAGCACCTACTACTAACGCTGCAAAAATAAAGAGTCCTATAGTTTTCATATCAGTATCATGACGGATAATACTCTTGTATATTACCGCGCCTTAGAGAGAGGTTAACGGATACCGCTGTCACAGGAAACTAGTATATCGGTGTAGCCCTCGGGCCCAACTGTCGCGGGAGTTTGCGGGCACATGGGGAGTGTTGCCTCCCCCGCCCCAACCACGTACTCACCCGGCGGGAGCGAGACCTCAAAGCGGCCTTCCGTATCGCTCTCCAAAATCGCGACCGCGTGCACCGGGTCGCTTTCGCGGAATATTGCAACAAGTGTTGCGAGCGGTTTGTCCGCACACTCTTCTTGCGGCGGGTCCATGACCACTGGGCAGGTTGGCCCTACCATCACGAGCCCTCGTATGCCGGAGTTGTACGGGAGGATTCCGGCGTTATCATTTAGATCTTTCTGGTCTGAAAGCAAGTATACTCCGCCGCCAACAAGAAGCAGCACCGCGAGTATACCGACGAGAATGTTGTTACTCATACCCCAGTGTAGCAAAAAAGCTATTCTACCGTGCAGCTTGAGGTAAGCCAGTCCATGAGTTTTTTGCGGTGCTTATCTATAGTCCACTCGTTGGTGTCTTTAAAAAGCTCCGCATGCGCCGCCTTAAACTTCTGCAGCGACTCTGTGGTAGCGCGTGGAAACTGCTCGGGAGTATTTTGGTTGTAGTACTGAAGAAATACTGCGAGAGGTTTTTCTTCAAAATTGATGTCTGGCCCTGCGGAGGACGGCTTGCCTTGCATAGATGCAGTATAGCATTTTTTGCTTTAAACTCCTATTATTTTTCTTTTTGACTGAATTATCGTTCGTACAACTCAAATAGCGCCTTAACGCCGGCGAGGTTGTGCTCCCACTCAACATCCTCGTGTGTAGCTAACTCTACGGTTATCGCCGGTATGCCAACAGAGGCGAGCCAACCTTCGGCATCGCCCGTGATTTCATATGCATCGAAAGAGTCTACTGCCCTGTAGCCGGAGGCTGCTGAGTAAGCATTCATCACGGCGCGTGTGTTGGGAAGTATCCCCGCCTCGCACTCCGAGGCATATACCGCGTTTGCCTGGCTATGCCAAAAAACGACCGCGTCGGGCAAATACTTCGTAACAAATGTCCTCAAGGCCCGCGCTTCAGGCTCGGAGAAGGCAGAAGAACCTGCACTCACAATTTCACTCCGCCAGGTGCTGTTTGGCTTCCACTTGCAGTCGAAATTGCGATTGAGGTCGATGTTGTTTGCGTTGAACCGCGCCGAAGCAAGCGTCACGGCATTAGTGGTGACATCGCCGGCGGCAAAACGCCCCTCCTTACTTACTACTTTGTACACACCGTCGGGGTTGAGAGATGGAATAACTGTCACCGAAAGATTTGCCGGAATCACGCTCGGGTTTGCCTTCAAGTAGTCCATCATTTGGTACGCCAGGAGCACACTATTCCACTCGTAGCCGCCGTGCATGCCGCCAACGAACAGGAGGTGCTGCGGCCCACTGCCGTAGGTGTAGGCGAC
The DNA here is from genome assembly GCA_001775475.1 of Candidatus Adlerbacteria bacterium RIFCSPHIGHO2_12_FULL_53_18. Taxonomy (GTDB): domain Bacteria; phylum Patescibacteriota; class Minisyncoccia; order Phycocordibacterales; family SBAW01; genus GWA1-54-10. The sequence continues at coordinate 5,868 of MEWW01000008.1, forward strand.
GATCGCGCGGCCTTGGACCGACTGGCCGAGCGTTTCTGTCGCCGGTACCGGCTCTGCGGGTGCGGGCGCCTCAACGGGCTCTTTTTGAAAGAAGACAAACGCAAACCCACCCACCCCAAGCAAGGCGGCAATTGCGAGCAGGGTTAGAAGAGCCCGCTTCATGCCCGGCTACTCAGCTTCAGCGTAGTGCGCAAGCAGTGCCTCTATGCCGGCCTGGTTTTCGGCCCACTCGACGTTTGTATGGTTGGTGAGGAGGACGCTGATTGCGGGGATACCTTCTTTTGCAAGCCAGTTCACCATGTCGCCCGTGATGCTGTAGAAGTCGAACTCCTCATACGCCTTGTAGCCTGAAGCTTCTGCATACTCGTTCGTGAGCTCGAGTGTCTCGGGCAAGACATCGCTGTGGCAATTAGAGGCAAACACGCCGCCCGCCGCGCTGTAGTACACCACAACGGCACTAGGCTCGTTAGCCTCGATATAGGTTTTAATAGCCATACTTTCAGGCTCGGAGAACGCTGCACTGCCGCCGCTTACGGCGCGGCTCTGCCAGGTGCCGCTTGCCTTCCAGTCGCAGTCGAAGTTGCGGTTTAAATCCACGTCGCGTGCGTTAAAACGCCCGACAACAGTGTCTGCATTGGAAGGAATGTCGCGCGCTTCAAAGCGGCCCTCTTTCTTGACCACTTCGTAGAGACCGTCGGGGTTGAGGGCCGGGATAACCGTTATCGAAACATTTGTAGGAATTTTTTCGGGGTTGGCCTCGAGATAGTCCATGAGCTCGTAGGAAACGAGCGCCGTGTTCCACGAGTAGCCGCCGTGGATGCCACCTACAAAAAGGAGGTCGGTATCGCCCGTGCCGAAATGGTACGCGGTGATGTCGCGGCCCTCTACCGACTGGCCGATGACCTCGTTTGCCGCCCGCTCGGTCGTGGTGGCCTGCCCTTGCGGCACGAGAGGCGGCTCCTGGTTTTCAGCTATTGGAGGGGTGTAGCCCGGGAAATACTGCGGAGCGAAAAAGTATGCACCTACGGCAATGAGAGCTATTAAAACGATGACAGTAAGAATGGTTTTCATAGATTGACTATGATACCACAGGGACTTAGCATGACGAAAAAACGTTGCTATATAAGGCTAATATTGCGACTAGTTTGTATGATACGATATATCCTTCCCTAGTTCTTTAGGAGAACCGCCATGTTTGAGTGGCTGCAAGGCGAAGAGGCGCAGGAGTTACTCGACAAAGTAAATGAGTTTCTAGCACCGTACGGTTGTGTGGCAACTGGTGTTGCACCACATTCCGTGGGACAGCAAGGAGACAACAAGGTTTATGGGCCGGGAGTGTATGTGGCCTTCCCCCCTGGTACGACCACTACACGCGCGGGTGAGCTCTCAACACTCCTCATCAACAACACTCCGGGCCTCAAACTCACGCGGGTTTTGATGGAAATTGCAAAAAGAGAAGAAGAGTCCTGAGCACGACTAAAACTGCTCCTTTCTTTTTGCTTACATCTTGCCGAGCGGCATGATTTCAATATAGGCGCCGGGGATTTGGAAGTGCGGCATGCCCTCAAGGAGCTTCGCCACCGCCTCGGCCGACTCTGCCTGGATGATGGAGTAGCCCCCAACCTCGTTGCTCACAGCCTGCGTGCCGCTTGCAGTAATGCGGAGGTTCTTGCCCAAGGGCGCCCCCATGTCGGCAAAGCTCTCCTTCTTGCCCTCCATCCAGTGCTTCCACTCCTCCATCCCCGCCTTCATTTGCTCGGGGGTTGCAGTTTTCATCATCTCAGCCATTGCAGCTGTGGGCGCATTAAACAACACCAAAAACTTTTTCATATGATTTTTATTAAATTATAATGGTTTATTAACGGTGCTTGTTAGCAAGCTGCCAACCACGTACGCCAAGGTAGCCTGCAATAGCTACTGCGGCTAAGCTCGCCCACAGTGGAATGACAACCCCTGCGATGACCGCCTCCCACTCGTTGAGTAACCTGAGTGCGTGTCCAAACGCTATAGTAAAAAATATAACCGACACCAACGTGTAATACGTTTTATTGTTCATATACCTACTAGTATAGCTCCACTTTTTACCTCACATCCTTATACGGCGGATTTCGCGGCGGTGAGTTTTATAGTCGGGCACGGTTTGAGCGACGAGCGCCCAAAACTCGGTCGAGTGCGAAAAGACTTTCAGATGGCAGAGCTCGTGGACTATTAAATAGGCCTGCAGGTGCGGGGGCAAAAAGACGATACGATAGTTGAAGTTGAGGTTGCCTAAGGTCGAGCAGCTCCCCCACCGTGAGCGGCTGTTTTTAATAAACACCTTCCGCAGCGGCAGTTGATAGTGCTTGTTCCACTCCGCCAAATGCGCATGCACTGCTGCACGCGCATGCTCTTTGTGTAACAAATAGTTCTTTCTGCTACGTCTCAAGAGCTATATTCTACCTGACCGCCCAAGATGTTGGAACCTTAATTAGTGAAAACTTTCCACTCGCAATCTTTCAAAAAGACTAATTCCAGTTCTGGAGCAGTATCTTCAAGTATCGAAACTGCTTTCTCGTTAGGAGGTAATTCTGAGCTTTCATAGTGACATACGACACGAACAGGCACGAGACCAAGCCCCTCTCGTATCTGTTCTTCATCATGAGAAGGACCAAAACGCGCCAATGCATATGCACCTGCAGAAGATCCGGCAATAGTTTTTCCCTCAAGTAGGGGTTGTAAGTCAGGGTACGTTCGTAAAATCTTTATGAGTTTGTTCGTACTTCCTCCATAAAAACAAACGGCTTTCGATTTTTCAATCTCGCTCAAAAAATTTTCTTGTGTAGCCATCAGAAAATTGAAGCTTTTCCCTTCTGATTCTCGCTTGATGCTTTCTACATTTTCTTCAAATTTTTTTGAATTGTCTTCTTCTCTCGATGCAAGATATACTAAAAGAATATTGCTGCCCTCTGGCACATCCCGAACAAACTCTTTGTAGAACGCTCTGCTTGATTCATTATCCTGGCGAGTAAATCCGCCGTGGAGGATGTATTTTGTCATTGTTTCAATTCTACATTAACGAGCTGACTGCGGAGAACGATGGAGTAACCTTAACAAACGTTGTTGACGATGATTTTTATACATTATACGCTGTTAGTTGGAGCTAGGTATTCCGCCTAGTTTCCAAATGGAGGTTGAACATGTACAAATCCCGCTGGGGCCCGTCGGCCCTGACGATTGGCTCGATCTCGTTGGGTCCATTCGCCGGGCGGAAATACGAGATCTGAAGTCCTACTACGAGCAAACCGAGGACTAGGGCTCGTTAAATATGTCCTCATCAACCCCCCAACCGGCCTCAAGGCATGCACGTGATGTGCAAACCCTTGAGGCCATTTATTTTAAAACCGCTACTTTTTTAGTTTTAAGAGTGCGAGTTTGACCAATCTGAGACGAAGTTGGAACCGTTTTAAGAAAATGCTAGAGTGCTACCCAGATCAACCGATGTTCCAGGGAGGACATTATGCCACTACGGCTCGCAGTACTCGCGTCACTCACAGGTTCACTCTTCGAAGCCATGATCAAGCAACAGTTACCCGTCCAGCTCATGGTTGCCGACCGACAATGTCGTGCACTCGAGATTGCAGACAAGGCAGGAATACCGTATGAATTCTTGCCGAGAACATTCGGCCGGACCTTCGACCGGGAGGAGTACACTCGAGCCATGATGATGCTATTCCGCGCATATGGTATCGATCTGGTGGCGATGGCGGGCTTCATGACTGTGTTCGCTCCGGCAATGTTCGCACCCGATGCATACCAGCTCAGGATCCTCAACACCCACCCGTCGCTACTCCCCTCGTTCAAAGGCGATCACGCCGTGAGAGACGCACTTGCCTACGGAGTTAAGATCAGCGGCTGCACCATCCATTGGGCAACTGAGAAGCTCGATGACGGCCCGATCCTCGCCCAAGAAGCGGTGAGGGTTTCCTCGGGAGACACTATTGAGAGTTTGCATGAACGGATTAAGACGGTGGAGCGGGAGCTTTACCCGGCACTGCTTCGCGAGCTGGTAGCTTGAGTCACAGTCTCCAATCGCCACACAGGAGAGAATCGCCCTTCGGCTCTCTCGATGCGGCGATTTTCTTTTTACTTTTTTAGTTTTAAGAGCGCGAGTTTGGCTGCGCGCGAGAGCTGCTTAAAGCGATACTCCTCGCTCTTTGCCGCCGACTCATCCCCTGCTTCTTTAGAGTAGACCAGGTACACCGGCCGGCGCGAGCGGGTGTAGCGAGCGCCCAGAACGTTTGAGGTGTTATGCTCCATAACCCGCTTTTTCAGATCCATCGTGATGCCGGTGTAGAGCGTGCCATCCGCACACTTCAATACGTAGAGGTAGTACATGGGTTAAGTGTAACAGATTTTCGATTCAAACTTGGAAATCGAGCGGAACTGATCTCCACAAGTTTGAACCAGTGTTTGCAATAATTGGCCCGAAAATTGAGAAGTTAAGGTCGATGTATAAGGAAAATCCGAGGAGGTTTGATATTACCGAATTAAAGAAATAGCTTCTTTATATCAATCGAGAGGGCACCAGCTATTTTTGCTAATGATTTCATGGTCAAGTTTTTCTTCCCGCCTTCTACCCTACTAACATAGGCCTTATCTACTTTTAAAACTTGAGCGAGGGCTTCTTGAGATAAACCTTTCTTCATTCTGAAAGTCCGGATATTTTGTCCCAGATTTGAAAGAGGGTCCTTCATAACTTATCCACACCATACCTCTTTTTAAAGCAGATTAGAAGTTGTACTATAATACAACCATGGCAGCTGCGGGCTTATGATACAATTAATAAAAATTATGTTACCCAAAGAAATATCGAAGGTAATTGTGCCACCCATCAAATGCCAGGGCATAAAGACAAAACTAGTACCTTTCATCGCAAAATCTGTCCTCTGGGATGGTAACGGAACATGGGTAGAACCGTTTTTGGGATCTGGTGTTGTTGCCTTTAACATCCAACCCAAAAAGGCCATACTTGCTGACAAAAATGAACACATCATAAACTTCTATAAAAAGATCCAGACAGGTGAGATTAACTCGAGCATGGTCAGAGAGTTCCTAAAAGAAAACGGAGAAAAGCTCTATAAAGAAGGGGGTGACTTTTATTACAAAGTTAGAGAAGACTTTAATCAGCGGCAAGACTCATTATCGTTCTTGTTCTTGAACAGATCATGTTTCAATGGGGTAATTAGGTTTAATAAAAAAGGGAAATTTAATGTACCATTTTGTAAAAAACCTGACAGATTTAGGAGTGCCTATATTACAAAAATAACAAACCAGGTAAAAGTGCTTGAAAATATCATAAAAGACAAAGACTGGAAATTTGTTACTGCTGATTGGCGGGAAACGATTGGTTCCGCAAGAAAGGGAGATCTTATATACGTTGACCCCCCTTATATTGGAAGACATACAGGATATATAGATGTTTGGGCACAGCAAGAGGCTGAGGACTTAACTAGTGCTCTGAAGCGAAGCTCTGCTGGTTTTGCACTATCTATGTGGATAGAGAATAAATATCGCAAGAATCAATACGTAATTGACTATTGGGATGATTATGAAAGAAAGACTCTCAACCATTTTTATCATGTAGGATCTCAAGAAAGCTTGAGAAACTCTATGGAAGAAGGGTTGATTATGAAGAGCGGGTGCTTTGCTTAATTTCCGTTGTTGATCTTCCATTTCTGATACTCCTCAAGAGAAGTATAAGCTCTGGCATTCCTATAACCCCCGTAATTTTTCCAATAGTTCTCAAATACTTCTTTTTCCAGTTTTGAGAACGGACCTCGCCCCTCTTTAAAATCCTCCATCTTATTAGTAGAGAAAGATCCTATGTTCTCTGTATTACCACTTCCAGGTTTATCTCCAGATATTTTGTACTTTTCCTGTACAAAATAGTCTACATCTATAAAAGGTTTGTTGATGGTATTACGTTCCTCGAAGTCTTTGATTTGCCCTTCTTCAGCACCTCTATTGCGAGAATATAAAAAGCCAATTATGTAGTCCTTAGCGTAGGTATCGTAAGGATATTGGATGTTCTTAGTATTATTTCTTAGATAAGACGCGTATGAACCTAGAGTAAAAGAAAAAGGCCTTGGATCTCCGGCATTCCCGCGTCCACTACGAGAACCATTTATATACGCCCCTCGTCTGTAAGTGGTTTTTACGTCGATAGCTATTTTCTCTCGATCTTCCTCGGAACGCATTAATGTGAAGTCTGGATAGACTGTCTGTGATTCAGACGTTTTAAAAATAAGACCATGATCATCGGCTATGGATTTCAGTACGGGAGCAACCAGCAACTCGAAAACAGTACTTAGTACCTTTGTGTCGTCAGTGAGAGAATAGACTTTGTCATTGGCACCCAAAAGACCGCAAACTTCCCAGTTTACCTCTAGCTCTTTTGCCTTAGCGTAAAAAAGTTTAGCTAAATCCATAGAATATACGTAGGGTTGAATTTAACATATAATGCCGGTTCAAACTTGGAAATCGGGCGGAGCCGGATGGTTTCGAACTCAGCCTATCAAAGTAAGGGGATTTTTGCTACCAACTCACATCTACAACGAGGCCTATTGAGCTAAGGCTTGCGGCAATGCGGTCGCAGTTGGGCTTAGTGCCGCGGTAGACCACCGCGCTGCCGGTCTCGTGAACGGTGCTGGCTAGCTGGGAGGCTGTGGCAAGCGGACATCCAACCGCTTTCATAAGCTGGTTAATTACTTCGGCAAAGGTGTGACAGTTGCAGTTAAAGAGTGTTGTCTTCCACCCTGCAATAGATGCATTAAAGTCCTCTGTATCTACGCGCGGAATTGTCTTAACTTCAGAGCCGGCAGTACCACGGGCATTCATGTCTCAACGCTACCAAACCCCCACTTTTTTTGCTACAGTGCGGGCGGAGTAACAAACGTTAGGAGCGCCCCATGCTCGACATCCCGCGACAACTGAACCCTCAAATGCTTGCCTTACTACGCCTCTTGCAAGCCAAGGGCAACAGTCAGCTCGACAAGATCACTGCTCATGAACTTGGCATGAAACCTTCTAACTTCAGCAAGATGCGCCGCGAAGCCAGGGAAAGAGGCCTCATCCTTGACGAGTCAGCCGTGCTTCTCAACCCAGAGAAACTCGGCTTCGTCCTCGGCTTCTTCGAAGTGAAGTTCAAGGATATTCGGCTGAACCAGGCTGCAGAAGCACTTTGGACCACGTGGCCAGAAGTGCAGGAAGTTCATGTTCTCTTGCCCCATCACACCATGCTCCTCAAAGTTCGAGCACGGAGCAACGAAGAACTACAGAGCATCCGGATGAAGCTCTGGGACATCGAAGGACTGGAGGAGGTGAGCACACACATCGCAGGACTCACGGTGAAAGAGACGCAGAAGCTCCCTATCTGAAGATCGCTCGCGCCGTCCGGCAACAAGTGCCGGACGATTTTTTATTTACATCTCAAAAATTTCGAATCGGCAAAATTTTTCTTGAGTACCAACCCACGCCTCAACGCTACCAAACCCCCACAGTTTCTGCTACATTCAACCCAGATGTTATCGGAGGGCTCGCGCCATGAAGCGCATAAGAGATGAGTTTCTCTACAAGCTCGAGAAAGTGCTGCCGCTTAAGGACAAGACGGTACTCGAGGTTGGGTGCGGCGACGGGCGGCTCTCAGCCGAGATTGCGCGCCGATGCAAACGGCTGGCGGGTGTCGACCCAAACAGAGACTTGATCGATGTTGCGCGTAGCAGGAATATTCCTAACGCACAGTTCTACAAACGGCGGGCAGAAGATCTGCCGTTTGTGTACCCGCAGTTCGATGTGGCCATCTTTACGCTCTCGCTGCATCATATCCCAATCGACGTGATGAAGGATGCGATAGACAGCGTGGTGCGGGTTACGGCAGCTACAGGTCCGAAAGATGCCGGCCATATCGTTTTTCTTGAGCCGGGCACGAAGGGCTCGTTCTTCAACGCAGAGATCTGGTTCGACGCCTGTGACGGCGACGAGCGCAAGGCAAAAACGAGAGCAGATCGTGCCATGTTGAGCCACCCGAACCTCGAGCTACTACACCGGCTGAAGGACGAAACAGCATTTCGCTTTTCTTCAGTTGAGGACTTTAGGTTATCGATGACGCCGAAGCAGAACCTGGGCGACGTCGCCAGATTTCTGCGGCGACATCGTCGTATCCTCAGGGCTGAACGAATCATCACCGTATGTCGCGTGAAGAGACACGCGCACGAGAACCCGCCCCGGCTATAGATGCCGGGGCGAATCTTTTATTTCTTGCGCCCGCCCGGCCAACAGATTGGACACGAGCCTTTGCCGCGGAACTTGTGGCCGCGGCTGCAGGTCTTCCATCCGTTTACACTCTTTTTCATACCTATACTAAAAGTTGCGCGAGATTTGGAAGGCCAGCCACAGCCCGCCAAACGCACAGAGCGTGCTAAAGAAAATGGATGAAAAGGAGAACAGGTTTGCTCCCCAGAGTGTGGGGATGTAGCCCCCAACTACCGAGCCAACAAGCACAAACAGCCACATGAGCGTACGCGGTTGCATATTACTTTAGTATACGCCGGCTACATCCAAAATTTTAGACGGAGTTTTGTGTCCTTTTATTATCCGGACTTTCTTTACAGGCACGCCAAAATGCGCGGCGACTAACTCTACAACCCGTTTGTTGGCCGCGCCGTGCTCGGGCTTCTGCTTTACTGAAATTTTGAAGCGGTTATTTTTAAGCGCCTCTATCGCCTCCCTCTTTGCCCCTGCCGCAACCTTAACCGAGATCTGCATATACAGACGCTAGCATCACCCACTCCTTTTTGCTACAGTGCGGGCGGTGCAACACCAACTGGGAGGATAGAATGGCCATTGATCCAGAGTTGATGCAGTTCTTCTTTGCGACCATGTCAGGCCCCAACAGCTACGCGGGCGGCGGCAAACCTGTCCCGATCGAGGGCATGCCGGGGTGGAAGGGTTTTGACGTCGAGCGCGGCCCTTACCGTCTCGTCGACAGATATGCCGACGGCGTGAACGGCCGGTTCTTCGGCCACACGATGATGTGGAACGGCCAAGAACTGAAGTTTTACATGACCTACTTTGGCATTTACCCCGAAGAGGTCAATCCATTGCTTCGGCGGGTGCTCTTCGACACTTACCAGAGTGGGTCCTTCTGCGGCGGACGCGGGTGGAAGCTTGATGGCAACACCCCATTCCGCTACACAAACGAATGGGGTGAGGTGAATGAATACTTCAGCGGAGAAGAGCGGATCTTCCGCCGCGACAACGACGAGAAGATGGGCGGAGTCACATACGAGGGCATGTTCCTCCTCTAGTGCCCCTTGCCCTGTCTTAACGCGCCCCGGCTACTCATGTAGCCGGGGCGTTCACCATATTTATTTATCCACCTCGACCTTGAACCCGCCGTAGGCCATACGCTTCATATCAAACGGCATTTTCATATCTCCATACTTTTCGGCTTCTTTCTCCATCTGCTTCATCACCTTTGCGTTAACCTGGTCGCGGTGCTTCTTTGACTTATAGACAATAAACGAAAACCACACGGTTTCATTCTTCTTTGCCTTGGCCATCTCGACAAACGACCGTGGCTTCATGCCACCCATTGACTTAGTTTTAAGGTCGTCGCCCATGCACTCCTTATAATCGAGTGCGCCATACTTCTTCCACATCTTCTTGCCATCCTTCGCCATCTTGCGATATACCGATAATTTATTCTTCGGGACTACTAATACAAACCCATCAACGTATTTAGCCATGTGGTTAGTATAGCAAATCGGCTATTCAAACTCCCAGAGAATGTCGCGGAAGTTAATAATCCGGTCCTGTTTGTCGAGCACAATCTTTTCTTTTTTATAGAGTGCCATGCGCACTTTGCGGTGCTCGTTATCGAGCCACACTTTGCCGTCGGCGTAGACAATGCGGTGCCAGGGTATTTTGTGCTCCCCCGCCTCCCACGCCTTGCCCAAAATACTCGTGATGCTTTGCGAGGCCATTGCCCCACCACCCGCGGCCACGGCAATGCGGCCATAGGTGGTCACTCTGCCTTTGGGCACGCTAAGCGCCAGCTCCACCACTTTTTCACTGAAGGTCTTCATACTTGCCCACTATACTATGAGACCTAAAATACAAGGCAGCTTTGCTTTTTAAAAATAGCGGGCGTAGGATTTATATAGACTGAAAATTGGTGAAGTGGCAGGAGAAACGCCATGAGCACGGCAGACGTCGTCAACCTGGCGAAGCGGCGGGAAGAAGTTGAAGAAAATTATATTCAGCACATCCGCAACGCAGGTCTCGAAGTTGAAGGGCTGGCCATCTACCACGCAACCATCATTGCTCAAGGGATGTCCGGGTTTTCTCTTCTCAATGAGGAGCAGAAACTTGCGAAGATCGAGGAGATCAAAGACAGAATCCTCGAACAGGCGTGGTGGCCATGAGTGTGCAGATACGCCGCGCGGGGGTAACCCTTCCGCACGGCGTCTCGCTTTTTTATTTTTTACTTTACCCGCACGCCCTTAAAGGCTTTGCCGCGGTGGCTCATTTGGTCGACAAACTTCCCGGTCTTGTCGTCTACCTTGGTAAAGCGCTTGTTGCGCTTGGAGTAGACCTGACTGCGCTTTTTAACCGTGCCCTTGCGCCCTTTGCCTTTGGGACCGTTCTTTGCCATATGCTCTAGTATAACAAACTCCGCCCTCTTTTAAGAGGGCGGAGTTTGGATTATGTTAATTAGTCGTCTTTATGCTTGTTCTTTCCGCGCTCAGTGCGACCGCGATCTCTGTCATTGTCATCATCCTCGTCGTCGTCATCGTCCTCGTCATCATCGTTCGAATTATTTGAACTGTCATCATCGTCGCACCACTTGCTGAAGCGCTCTTGGAACTTCTTCTCTATTCCGAATGGGAGCGAGATACCGGCCCAGACTTTTTTAATGATGCCAAACGGCAGACTGCATTCCCGGTCTTCATCATCGTCGTCATCGTCATCGTCATCTCCGTTGCCGGGAGTTGTCGTTGCCTTCGTGTTGGTGAAGACACATGAGACCGTGTCATCGGCATTCAAGGTAATATCCGAGCCCGGTGTGTAGGCAGTTGAGGTAGTGCTGTTACGCGAGCAGGTCGCGGATGTAAGTGTCCAGCCGCTCTTCGAGTTTTCGCTGATGCGGTAGGTGCCGGGTGAAAGCACTTGCTCATTAGGAGTAGAGCCGTCACTTAGCGAGAAGTCGTCGTAGCCACTGCCTTGTGCGTTGAAGTTAAAGGTCGTAGTGGCGCCCGAGGGCACTGTTACCTTGTCGACGATAATCCTGCCAGTAGGCGTTGAGGTTGCGAGTATGGTCAAGACTTCGCTTGTGCAGGTACTTGTTGCGGCGGCGTTTTGCGAGTCGCCGGAGTATACCGCCTGCCAGTAGAAGGTGCCCGCAGTGTCGAACTCAAGCGTGTCGGAGTTTGGCACCACTGTGTTCGATACGTTTTTGGTGCCTGCGTTCTCTGCACCTGCGGAGCACGCATTGTTGGTGTACACCGTGTAGGCAACCGTGCCGGAGGCGTTGGAGGTTACATTGTGAAGCGTCGCCGTGTCATGCACTGCCGTACCCACAAGCGCGGTTGTGGTTGAGAGCGAGGTCGTAATAGAAGCATCAGTACCGAGTGCGGTCAGGGCCGTACACGCACCTTCGGAAGGCACATTCTCCCCGTCGCCGCTGTAGGTAACGCGGTACGAGAGCCCGCCTGCCGGAACGGCGGTAGCCGAAGACTCGGCAACACCGTTGACAAGCGCCACACCGTTGTGCGAGTTTGGCGTGCCGCTGCAAGAGGTATTTGCATACACGTCAAAGTCGACCGTGCCGGTCGGTGTGGTAGTGCCTGTTGTGGTTGCCACATGGGCCTCGGCATGCACCGTTGTGCCTATCGCGGCTTCGGTCGTGGTGGCATGGCCCGCGGTGTGGATGGTGGTCGTGATGGCCGCTCCCTCTACAGCGCTTGCCGTTATGGCAAAAATAGCGCCAAGAACGAGCGCGACTGCTCCGATGGAGCCGATAAGAAACTTAGTATGCAGGGGTAGAGATAAAGTACGTGTCATAGATTTAAATTAGAAATACATGGATAAAAAGTCCTACACTGCTTGAGACGCGTCAAGAGGACAACAATTACCTGTTTTTGACGGTAAAACTACACTAGGTAACTTTTTAGAAAAAACGTCAACTAAGCGCTTCGGGGTGCTTGGTACTCCAGGCAAAGAGCGTCGCGGCCGCAGCGGCCGCGACATTGAGCGACTCGCAGCGCGGGTGCATGGAGATCGAGAGCACGATGTCGCAGAGCTCTCGTATGTGTTTTGGCAGACCTTCGGCTTCGTTGCCGAGCACAAATACGGCAGGCCCCTCAAACGCTTCTTCTGCAATGCTTCGTACACCCTCCCCCGCGAGGCCGTACACTTTGAACCCGTGTTTTTTTAAGTCGCTGATTGTGTGCTGCAGGTCCGCTACCGCAACAAGCGGCACTCTGAACGCCATCCCTGCCGATACCTTGAGCACCGTGCCCGTAACGGGAGCCTGACCATGCTCAGGCATGAGTACACCTGCCGCACCAAAGCCGGCGGCCGAGCGGATGATGGCGCCGACGTTGTGGGGGTCTTCAAGCCCAGCAAGAAGAACCAGTGATGTTGAGGGTGCGGCAGAGAGCGTCTCTATAAATTTTTGGTAGGGCCGCAGGAGGTTAAAAAGCGAGATCTGCCCCACAACTCCCTGATGCGAGGCGCCGCTCTTCAAGTCGGCACGCGAGACGCCTTGAGAGAGCGGCGCCACGGCCACACCCGCGCGCTCAATTGTCGCGCGCAGCTCTTTGTCTAGGGCTTTCGGCTCGGCAAACACTTTAAGAACCGAATGGGGCGCATGCGCTAAGGCCTCTACAAGCGCATGCTTGCCGTAGGTATAGACTTTACTCTGCTTCATTTAGATCTTGCGGAGCGAGCGGCGGATGCCGTCAAACTCACCTAAAAGCGCCTCGCGGTTAAACCCGACAACCGTGCCTGGCGGGTAGTTGGAGAGCTCCGTCGAATGGATGTAGTAGCGAACCGCCGTGCAAGGTATGGAGTCAGGGAGCGCCCAGATCCACTCCTCGTAGCGGTTGCCCGCCGCACCCTCGGTGGAGCTTGCGACCGAGTAAGTGACCCCGCCGTCTTCAACCTCGCTTGCCGTGACATTTGCGCGGAGAAAGATATCGCCGGTGCAGAGGCGTGCGTTGGGAAGCTGTTCCACTGCAACGTAGCTGTCGGCGGAGAGATTGGTTCCCGTGGCCATTGCCGCCGGAATCGTAACCTTAAAGCCGCCTTCTACATTTTTTGTCTCGCTAAACTCGTAGGTGTGGTCGCTTTGCGCGTAGGCTAGTGGGTAGGTCATCGAGTAACCCAAGGTCGAAGAGGTGTATGAGCGGGTGGTCTCAACCGGCGTCTCGACAATCGGCTCCTCAATAGCCGGCTTCGCGTCGCGCGGCCACGTGTACCATACAAACGCCCCCGCCCCGATAATCAAGAGTGCCAAAACAACGAAAATGATAAGTCTTCTCATAAGGTAAGTAATACGGTTAACCTGTACCACTAGTGTGGCGCGGGAGGTGCATTAGCGCAAGGGCAACTGCCGCAGCGGCGATGGAGAGGTCCCGAAAAAGCACTTGAAATTGCGGAATATTAAATGCCACTATCCCCAGCAGCAAGGCGGCAGCAGCAAGCGAGGGCAGCCATATCTTCCACCCCGAGAGGACCCAAAACGCGAGCCCCACCTCAAGGATACCGAAGAGATACAGCAGCAAGGTATCATCGACAATTCCGCGTAAAAACGGTGGGAAGTAGCCTATCCACGAGTTGGGGTCGCTAAACGCATTGATAGGCGGGTAGAGAAATGCGAAAGCCACCCCCACGCGCAGTATGATGTCGACTACTCTGATGGAGGTCATGAGTCCGAGAATACTTGTAGTGAGCTTGTCGAACTACTCCTCGACGATGACCGTACCGAAGTGGCTTGAGTTTGAGTGGTTGTGGTAACGCCACGTCCCCGCCTTATTGAAGGTAAAGGAGTAGGAGGTACCACTTGCACACTGGTCGAAGGCTCCGCTTGCCGCGCCCGTACCGCAGTGCTCTTGCAGCGTCGTGCCGTCGTAGGCCGTGTGGGTGGGGTGCTGGGCTGAAGCAACCCACATTTGCGATCCGCCCTGCGCAGACCAGGTGACCGTGCCACCTACTTTGACCGTTACGGTCGAAGGTGAGAAACCGGTTGAAGAGTACGCTACGCTTGCATTCATCGGGGCTGCGGACTCTTCGGTGCCGCCACCGCCGCCAACCATCACATCCGCCCCGGCACTTGCACCAAGGCCTGCGCCCGCATTATCCGAGTCTTCGTTCTCTGTCTCCCCTACTTCTTCCTGGCCGCCAGCGGGAGCTGATTGATTGTTCAAAAAGTACCATCCGCCGCCCAAAATTACGAGCGCCGCAATAATAATCCACACTAAGGTTGAATTTTGCATAGATAAAAGACGTTAGTTGATATTCCGGTCGCCCTTATTGTATTGTACCCATTAAGTACTATAACATAGTGCCTGAAGACTTCCTGAAGCTCCTTTTCTATTTTTTTCCCGCAAGCACATCCCAGATCTTTGGGTCCTGGCCGCCGTCGAATTTAAAGATGGCGATGCCGCGGATGCCCAGTTTTTTAGCAAGCGCAATTTTTTGCGAGACCGACGTAGAGTCGCCCCAGGTCATCATGTTAAAGGTAGTGCGCACCACAGGCGCCGTGGCTACGTTTGAGAGCGCGGTAGCCGGGATACCGAGGTTTGAGGATGTCGCATCGTTTACCGGCTTGTCCTGCTCCAGCATCTGCGGCAAGTACATGAGCTGGAGCTCCCCTGCGGTGTTGCGTGTTGGGGTGAGCCCAAGTTTACTTGCGGTGTCGAGCGCATAGCGGAGGTTAAACGCCCACATCCGCTCGTAGAAGAACGTACTCGCACTAAGCGGCGCCACCTGGTACTCGTAGCCGTAGGTTGGTATGCCGATGACGAGTTTGTTTTTCTTGATTGTCTTCGCCGCTTCGCGCATTACCTTCTCTACCCAGCGCACATCAGAGATGGGGACATAGGGCCCTGCGGCAGCGCGGGAGAGCTTAAGGTCTATGGTCCCCTGGTCGTAGGCCATAATCTGCACGCGGTCGCAGTACTTGTTTATCTCACGATAGTCGTTGGCGTACTCGATGTTTGCGGGGACAGTGTCATAGCGCGACGAGAGCGGTGTGCGCGACTCAATCGTGCAGTACACCCAACTTTTGCCCATCTCTCGGTAGAGCTCGCGCAAAAACGCGGAGAAGTGCCCGTTAGTCTCCGCCCACTTGGACTCAAAGTCGATATCGATGCCGTCGAAGCCGTGCTCTTCCACAAGTTCGACAATATCGTCTACCAACTGTTCGCGCGACTCGTCGTCGCTTAGTATCCGATGAATTGCTTCACCGTCGGCCCACATGATAGTCGGAATAACGCGCACCTTTTGCTTTTTTGCCTCCTGCATAAAGCTCTGCCACGGCTCACTGGTGATATCGAGCGTGTCGAGGATAAAGCCATTAGTCCCCACGGTGAATGAAAAAGGATGCACGGTGGTGAGGTTCCCCAGGTTAGGGAGCGTATCTTGGGTGCTTGAGGCGGCCTTCCAGTACGGCAGCCATCCCGACACCTCCACGGTGCTTTTGACCGGTGCCGCATAGGCAAAGACCGGCACAAGCACCCAAGCGGCCAGGACTACGTACCATAAACGACTCATACGCATTTCAGTATACCAAGACGTAGTATAGAGGGGATTAGTTACTAAGGTAATTGGCGACAGAGAGAATAGAGAGGTTCATTAAAGTTTCAGGTAAGGAGTTCATACTTAGTTACGTCTCTGTAGAATGAGACATATGGGCTCCATAACACTATTTGGTATGCATATACTTATCGTTGAAGACGAGGAAAAGTTGGCGCGTGCGCTTAAAAAAGGCCTAGAAGTCAAGGGTTTTGCGGTAGATTGGCTCTCGGACAGCGAAAAAGCGAGGAGCCGTATACTCCTCTACCGTGACGAGTACGACCTTATTATCCTCGACCTGATGCTCCCGGGGATCGACGGTGCAACCATTACCGAAAGCGTCCGGGCGGAAAACGTGACTACCCCCATTATTATTTTGACCGCTCGCAACGAGACCGAGCACAAGGTCGACCTCCTCAACAAGGGAGCAGACGACTATGTGGTTAAGCCGTTTTCGTTCGAAGAACTCTTGGCCCGCATCAACTCTGTTCTGCGGCGCCCCACAACGACGCAGCCGGTGGTATTGAAGGTCGGAGATATCGAGATGGACCTTGCCACGCGCACGGTGCGCCGAGGAGAAGGAGAGGTACCACTGACTCTCAAAGAATTTGCATTGCTTGAGTGCTTTATGCGCGAGCCAGGGGTAGTATTACCTCGAGAGAAACTGTTTGATCACGTGTGGGACTTTAATACGCTGTCTTGGTCGAACGTGCTCGACGTGCATATGAAAAATTTACGCAAAAAACTGCATCATGATCATGAAGGAGAGGATAGCACCGTATTTGAGACAGTTCGCGGCGTGGGGTACCGCCTGGCAGGAGAAGTACGCGAGTGATCTCTTTTTTCGCACCACTGTACATATCGTTGCGCTCCAAGCGCTCCTCGTCATAATCCTCATAGGGGTGTTTTGGTCATCGCTGCGCTACTCGAACCACGAGGTGGCGCAAGCGGTCGTCTCGCACCTGGTGAGCATCCTCGAGAACAACAGTAGTGTCTCGCCGGAGACCTTTACCGCAACTATAGAAAATCTGCAGGCAGACGTGACACTGCTGATGTTCCTCGGCATTGTTGTGCTTGCCATAGCGTTCGGCTTTATCATCTCCTCCGTAACGCTCCGGCCCGCTCGAGAGACCCTGCGGTACCAGAAACTTTTTATAAGCAATGTGGCGCACGAACTCCGGACTCCCCTTTCCACCATCAAGACCTCGACCGAAGTGGCACTTTTAGATGACAAGCTCCCGCTCACTCAGCGCAAAACCCTGCTCTCCAACATCAGCGAGCTTGATCGCGTATCGGAAATCATAAACAACCTCCTCTCTCTAAACACCTTTACGCGCCCCGAGCGGATGCAGCTGCAGGACCTCGACCTGGGGTCTATCGTCGAGGAGGTGGTAAAACGCCACACCGCACTTGCAAACGAGCGAGACGTCAAAGTGCTTATAAAAATGGACGCTCACCGGATGGTGTGGGGCAACCCCTCGGGCCTCGAGCAAGTGGTGACGAACCTCCTTAAAAACGCGATAAGCTACACGCCAAAAAACATCGACGGTGTTGTGACCATCTCCGTTCAGCCCGACTACCACGGCATGGTCATACTCTCGGTCGAGGACAACGGCATCGGCATCGCGCAGGAAGACCTTTTTCATATTTTTGAGCCGTTCTACCGGGTTGATACCTCCCGCGCGCGGCAGATACGCCGCGCCGGGAGCGGCTTGGGCTTAACAATAGTCAACGAAATAGTGCGCGTACACCATGGGCGGATCCGCATACAGAGCACTCTGCGCAAAGGGACGGCCGTTTCGGTCTATCTGCATGCGGGCTCGGTGCCCGAGGCCCCTGAAAGACAGCCTAGTATGCCGGGGGGCCGGAGTGAAGTCTCTATGGATTTTTCAAAAGGCTTTAGCTCGTCGCACCACGAGTAAACTCGGCAGTTCACGCTCGCTTCAGTGCGCCCCTGTTACGCTCTGCAGCATAGGTGACGGCGTATGAGCACACTGATGCCGCCGTCCAAAAGGGTATTATCCGTTAACGGAGAACTTGCAAAGGGATGGTATGAAAGAAATACGAAGAGAGTAGTCGGGGGCCCTGCATCATACAAACTAGACGGAGATGCAGGGCCCCCGACATGTCTGCAAAACTACGTCACCTATTTTTTGAATGTCAGAAGGTCAGCCAGCTTAAGCTTTGCGACAAGGAAGAGATAAGCAATCTCCAGAATCCCCGCCGTATTAACAAGGAGGATAATCACAAACCACCACGGCTGCTCGCGCCTCGCAGAGTGCCACAGTGCCAGGCCTTTCCAAAACAGCGACCACGCCAGGAGCAGGATAAGGAAGGTCGGCGCCCACACTGGCATCATGGGCCCGAGCCCCAGCATTTGTC
Organism: Candidatus Adlerbacteria bacterium RIFCSPHIGHO2_12_FULL_53_18; assembly: GCA_001775475.1. GTDB lineage: Bacteria > Patescibacteriota > Minisyncoccia > Phycocordibacterales > SBAW01 > GWA1-54-10. Next base: position 24,087 of record MEWW01000008.1, read on the forward strand.
CGAAACTGCTAAAGTCGTACATCATAGACTTTTAGTATACCGCAACGTTATCTATTTGAACCACTCTTTGAGTGACTTCGGCCAGCCAAGCAGCAGAAACAGAGCAAGCGGCGCGCCCA
>MEWW01000009.1 GCA_001775475.1 Candidatus Adlerbacteria bacterium RIFCSPHIGHO2_12_FULL_53_18
TCACGACTTGAGCCGCATGTCAAAAACGCAAAAAATTAAAAAGCGCAATGGTGAGATTGTCGATTTCAATCCGGAAAAAATCACAATCGTAATAAAGAAAGCGTTCGCGGCAACGCTCGGCGACTCGCACGAAGCCGATGCACAGGATATTACTAGGCTCGTGGTTGAATCGATAGAAGAGCGGTTCGGCGGCACGGCTCTCCTGCCGAGCGTTGAAGATATCCAAGACCTGGTGGAGAACGCGATTGCGGCGCGCGGCTATTTTACCGTTGCCAAAGCCTACATTATTTACCGCTACGAGCACGAAAAGATCCGCCAGGAGGAAAAGCAGAAGGTTGCGGAAAAAATCATCGAAAACGAACTCTTTATTACGAAGGCTGACGGCCGCCGGGAGCGATTTTCCGAAAGCAAGCTGACCCTTACGCTGCTGCGAGCGGCCGAGGGGTACGATCGTGTCATTAACGTTCCTGCTATCATCGCCAAAGTACGCCAGGAGATGTACGACGGCATTAAAAGCACCGAAATCCACGAGGTCTTAGTTATGGTCGTGCGCTCCTTTATCGAGCGCGACCCGGCGCACTCTCTTGTTGCCGCACGGCTTCTTTTGCAATCAATATATCGCGAGGTGTTGGGGCCACTAGACTACGAACGACTTGAAGAAGCGTATCGCGACCAGTTTATAAAAAGCATCCAGTTTGGAGTGGCTATAGGCCAATTCGATCCGCGCATGCTCGACTTCGACCTTCCTAAACTCGCTGACGCCTTGCAGCCCGAGCGCGACCGCGACTTTAAGTATCTAGGTCTCCAAACACTCCAAACCAACTACCTCTCCAAAGAACACGGAACGAGAAAACTCTTTGAGACGCCGCAGATTTTCTGGATGCGCGTTGGCATGGGCTGTGCGTTGGCGGAAAAAACGCCCGAAGAGCGCGAGCGGCACGCCATCGAGTTTTACGAAATCATGTCTGCGATGTACTACACGCCTTCTTCGCCTACGCTCTACCACGCAGGGCTGGTTAAGCCCCAGCTCTCCTCCTGTTTTCTCTCCACTGTGCCGGACGACCTCCACATGATTTTTAAGGAATACTCCGACGGCGCCCAGTTATTGAAGTTTGCAGGCGGCCTCGGCACCGACTGGACGCCCGTACGCGCCACCGGCTCGCTTGTAAAGACCACGGGGGTCGAGAGTCAGGGTGTCATTCCCTTCCTCAAGATTGCCAACGACGTCACTATTTCGATTAATCGTTCAGGAAGGAGACGTGGCGCCGCAGCGGTGTATCTCGAGTACTGGCACCTTGATATTGAAGACTTTTTAGAGCTCCGCAAGAACACTGGAGATGAGCGTAGGAGAGCCCACGATCTCAACACTGCAGCCTGGATTCCCGACCTGTTTATGAAGCGGCTTAGGGAAGACGGGTATTGGACACTCTTTTCCCCCAGTGACGTCCCCGACCTCCATGAGATTTCCGGCCGCAAGTTTGAAGAGGCATACGAACGCTATGAGCAGATGGCTGAAGCGGGGCAGATACCTCATCACAAGCGCATGCGCGCCGCAGACCTTTGGCGCAAGCACTTGACCATGCTCTTTGAGACCGGCCATCCGTGGATTACGTGGAAGGACCCTTCGAACATCCGCTCGCCGCAAGACCATGTCGGCGTCGTGCACTCCAGCAACCTCTGCACCGAGATTACGCTCAACTCTTCTGCCGAGGAGACTGCCGTGTGCAACCTGGGCTCTATAAACATGGCCCAGTTCGTGAGCAACGGCAAATTTGACCGCGACTTGGTTGCCCGCGTGGTGCCTGTTGCCATGCGGATGCTCGACAATGTCATCGACGTCAACTTCTATCCCACCGAGAAAACCCGCAACTCAAACATGCGCCACCGGCCGGTGGGGCTGGGGCTGCGCGGTCTCCAAGACGCACTCTACAAGATAGGCCTTAACTTTGACTCCGAAGAGGCGGTGCGCTTTAGCGACGAGTCGATGGAGGCGATAAGCTATCATGCCATCCTCTCTTCGACGCTTCTCGCCAAAGAGCGCGGCACTTACGAGACCTACAAAGGCTCTAAGTGGGACCGCGGGATACTCCCCCAAGACACCCTGAACCTGCTTGAGGCTGAGCGTGGGCTTCGTATAGACGTGCCGCGCCACGAGACCTTGGACTGGCGCTTGGTGCGCGAGGCGGTGCGGAAGTTCGGCATGCGCAACTCCAACACCATGGCCAACGCGCCTACGGCAACCACCGCCAACATCGCCGGCTGCTACCCCACTATCGAGCCCATCTACAAAAACCTCTACGTAAAGAGCAACATGGCGGGCGACTTTATGGTGGTGAACGACTACCTGGTTGAAGACTTGAAACGCCTGGGCCTGTGGAGCGAGGACATGCTCGAGAAAATCAAGTACCACGACGGGAGCGTCCAGCACATCGAAGAAATCCCGCAGGCCCTGCGCGAGCGGTACAAAGAGGTGTTCGAAATAGAGCCGCAGTGGCTTATCAAAGCAGCCGCCTACCGCGGCCGCTGGATCGACCAGTCGCAAAGCCTCAACATCTTCTACAGCGGCACCTCGGGCAAAGTACTTTCAGAAATCTACCAATATGCCTGGGCGCTCGGGCTCAAAACCACCTACTACCTGCGCAGCATGGGTGCTTCCCGCATCGAGAAGTCGACCATCAACCTCGCCAAGTTCGGCGGGACTTCCCGCGGCGACGCCACAACCGTAGGCTCGACTCCGGGCTCGGTGCCTTCCACCGTCATTATTGAAGAGACGGTCACCATAGCGGCGGTGCGCGAGCAGAGCCAGAGCCCGCTCATGCGCGCGGTGATGGCCGAACAGGCAATGATGTCATCCGTGGAACCCACTCCGATACCTTCAACAGCTCCTGCAGCGTCTATAACGCCCGTAGCCGCGCCTAAGACCGAGCCTGCGGTGCAGGCCTCGGTCGGCATCCCCAGCTTCGGCGAAAAGACGATTATCGCCCCCTCTGGACGGAGGATAGAGATACTGGGCGAAGAGTGCGAAAGCTGTTCAGCCTAAGAGTATGGTGAAGAAAGAAAGGACAAATAATGACATTTATGAACTCGTTGGAGAGTTTTTTGGCTTCACTAAAAATCAATTTGACCAGCAGAATAAAAAACTTGAACGGCATGACAAGTTGTTTGATCTCTTAGGGCGTCAGGTGGAGCTAATCAATGATGACCTGCGTGATATTAAGAGAAGTCAACACAATGTAGAAAAAGAACTGCAAGGCATCAAAGAAGATATGACCGGTATTGCAGGCGCAATTGGAGAGTTAGCAGAAAAAGATGAAGATTTTGAAGGACGACTTGAAAAATTAGAGAAAACTAAATAAAGTGTGCATTTTTGCGCATATGCGCAAAAACGCCAGTCCTTAGTCTAAAAACAAAGAAGCCCCGGCGAGAAGCTAGGGCTTCTTCGCACGGGGCTAGAGACGACTACATGGACCAGTCCGAGCCTGGACCCCTATCGTCGTCAAATGGGTCGCGGGCCAGGTCGACTTCTTCACCGCGCAGAAACGCCTTGGTTTCGTCGCGGAATGGGCTTGTATGCTCGAAGTCGGCACGACGCGCCCGCTCCTTCTCAAGCTCCTTCCAGATATTGAAGGCGACGGCTGCAGCAACTGCTGTTGTTGCGATCAAAGGATCCAGGTCCTTGCCGCTCAATCCTGGAGGTATCCAATTATCCGAGCCATGGACCTCCTTCATCGGAACGCTCAAGGATTTCTCGTACTCCGTGCTCGTGTCTGCCACACCGCCGGCGATGAGTTTGCCCATCGTCTCAAAGCTTTCGCTCCCGACGAAAGACCGGATCCTCTGCCAATAGATGGCGCTGCCGAGAACGCGGGCAACTTCTTCAGCTGATTTCTTCTGAACGAAGGCCGCACACTCGATCTTGAGTGTGCCCGCCATGGTGCGAGCATAATTTCGAACATACGACTGCGCTTTCTGAATGTCGAACTCCGTGCCCATTTGAACCTCCATTGCTCCTGCCTGGCGAAATTGCCTTGATACCAATGGGAGTGAGTATCGTGCAGGGTCACTCAGTGACTTTATTATTAAACACCTATATATAATCTTTGTCAATCCCCTTCCGCCATCTTATTAAATGTCTTTTGATGCGCTGTCCCCCTTGTTTACCCACTACACAACTTAGTAAAATTGATGTCTTATGGCAGGCATCATTAACGGCGCGTCAACGACAGATCCAAACAAGATACTGCCGATGCGGTACCAGTGGGCGCGCACACACTATAAAAAAGGTGTGGCCAACAACTGGGTGCCTGAAGAAGTTTCAATGCAGCAGGATGTCGAGCTCTGGAAGAAGCCGGGCGGCTTGAGCGAAGATGAGAGGAGAATGATCCTTTGGAATCTTGGGTTCTTCTCAACCGCAGAGTCTCTCACTGCCAACAACTTGGTTCTCGCCATTTACAGACATATTACCAATCCTGAAAGCCGTCAGTATCTCTTAAGACAGGCGTACGAAGAGGCGGTGCATACCGATACGTTTATCTACTGCTGTGACACGCTGGCCTTAAACCCCGACGAGATATTCAAGATGTACGAGAATATTCCTTCTATCAAAGAGAAGGACGACTTTGTCGTGGAGATGACCAAGAGTGTTTTTGACCCCAACTTTACGACCGAAGGTACGGAAAATATCCAAAAGTTCGTGCATGACTTGGTGGGCTTCTACGTCATCATGGAAGGGATTTTCTTCTACGCAGGGTTTGTCATGATGCTCTCTATGCTCCGCAAAAACAGGATGGTGGGCGTAGGCGAGCAGTTTCAGTTTATCCTCCGCGACGAGTCGGTGCACCTGGCCTTCGGTGCCGACCTCATCAACACCATTGTGCAGGAAAATCCGGAAATCTGGACACCGGAGTATAAGCAGACACTTTTGAAAAACATCATGCGCGGCGTCGAGCTTGAAAAGAAGTATGTGGACGACGCCTTGCCGCGCGGCATCGTGGGCCTAACCCCAACCACCATCAAACAATATGTTGAGCATGTTGCCGACCGCCGGCTTGAGCGCATCGGCCTCGAGCGCCAGTACCATGTAGACAACCCTTTCCCATGGATGTCGGAAATTATCGACATGCCGAAAGAGAAAAACTTCTTCGAAACCCGCGTCACCGAGTATAAGACGGGTGAGTTAGATTGGTGATTTTCTAAATCACCCTGAGTTTATCGAAGGGTAACAAAAAGCCCCGCGCGTACGCGAGGCCTTCGCTTGAAGGGTTGTTTGGCGAATCAGATCGCGCCAAACACGATCGCACCGACAAAGATAAAGGCGGCTGCAATCATAGTGAGGTGCAGGCTCTTGAAGCGCGGATCACACAATGTGCGGACCATGTTCAACCCTCCCTTGGGTTGTGTGAGTCGGCCTCGCTTACGTTCCACCTATAAAACTACAGATCCAACATGAAGTTACCGTAAAGACCGGCCGACCTCATACTCCCCCACCTTGGTGCGCAAGATATGGAGCGAGAGCGCTGGGACGCCGAGCTCTTGCCCCAAGCCGTGCGCTATCGAGCGGGCGTAGGTGCCGCTTGAGCAGGAAATCTCGATCGTGGCACAAGGAAACTCGCGTTCACCCTCTTTACGCAGGCTTCGTTTCCAAAGCCGCATGATTTCGTCCTGCCTGAAGTCACCCTGCACGCTCTCGACGTTGCCCTCGATATACGCAAGCAAGGTCGGCTCATCCACTTTGTACATCGCAGTCAGTGTTATGTCGTAGATCGTTATGGTGCGCCGCGGGAGCTCGACGGCGCTTAGGGCACCGGAGCGTGCCCACTCGATTAAAGACTTGCCTTCCATGGTTTTGGAAGAAAACGGCGGGTACTCTTGCGACACCGTGCCGCGAAACTCGTTGAGCGCTTTTTCGAGCGGCGTGCGGCGTATCCCTGATACATCGCCTTTATCCATCACTCGGCCCAAAATGTCGTACGTGTCGGTCGAGAAGCCAAACAGCACGTCGAGCGTATAGTTCTTTGACATATCAAGGTAGGGCTCTCTTCGCTTGTTGGCAGAGCCTACCAAGCATAGCAACACTCCTTCTGCCATAGGGTCGAGGCGCCCGGCGTAGGAAAGCACTTCATGC
>MEWW01000010.1:0-95 GCA_001775475.1 Candidatus Adlerbacteria bacterium RIFCSPHIGHO2_12_FULL_53_18
GCTAGAGCGTACATGCCAAAGTGCCACGCCAAACAGCAGAGCGGTAATAGCCGCCGATAGCACGCAGTACTGGCAGAACGCGCCGATAATTACGG